>JANLVM010000263.1:0-10729 GCA_031364015.1 Gemmatimonadaceae bacterium | reverse complement strand
TTCTCGTTGGGCACGCCGGCGTACATGGCGCCCGAGCAGGCCGCCGCCGACCCGCACATCGATCATCGCGCCGACATTTACTCGGTGGGTGTACTGGCGTACGAAATGCTGTCAGGTGCACCACCGTTCGCCGGTACGCCGCAGTCCGTGATAGCGGCGCACATTGCAAAGGCGCCGGCGAAGCTACTCAGCGTGCAGCCAAACGTGCCACCAGCCATCGCCCAGATCGTCATGCGATGCCTGGAGAAAGACCCGGCACAGCGATTCCAGACGGCAGACGAATTGCTGTTGGCCATTGAAGCGTTAACGACGCCGAGTGGCGCGTTGGCGAGTATGCGGCCAGTGCCCGTGAATCGCAGCCGGCGACTGGCCATCGCGGGCATCGGCCTGGCCGTGGTCGCCACCGCAGGATACTTCGGAACCGCGAAACTGCGTCGTGACCGATGGGTGCATGCGACCGCACTGCCCGAACTCAGTCGACTGGTGGAGGCGGCGGAGTACGACAGTGCGTTCACGCTCGCGCTCGACATCGAAGCGGCCGCGCCGAGTGACACCGGCCTGGCGAAACTCTGGCCGCGCCTCAGCCGCACATCGGTGATCACGACCGAACCCGCTGGCGTGAAAGTGTATCGGGCGGCGCTCTCCGACACGACGCAGTGGCGATACATCGGCACCACGCCCACCGACTCGGTGCGACTACCCGCGCGCGTGGGTCTCTATCGCTACGAGAAGGCCGGGTATCGCACCCTGCTACGAATTTACGGGTCGCGACCGAATTTGGTGCTGCTGGACTCTCTGACCGCGTCGCACGCCGAGATGGCGCGGATTGAGGGCGGGGAGTTTCGCGCGTTCCTGGTCGGTTCCGACAATGCCTCACCGCTGCAGCTGGACGACTACGCGATGGATCGGTTCGAGATCACGAACCGGCAGTACAAGCAGTTCGTAGACGCGCGGGGCTATCGTGATCGCGCGCATTGGGAGCACCCATTCCGTGATGGCGCGCGGGCGCTGTCGTGGGAGGAGGGCGTGGCGCGCTTGGTCGACAAGACCGGACGCCCCGGACCCTCTACGTGGGAAGGCGGCGACTTTCCGGCGGAGCAGGGCGACATGCCGGTGGGCGGCGTGAGCTGGTACGAAGCGGCCGCCTACGCGAAGTACGCGGGCAAGGCCCTCCCGACGATCTACCACTGGGCAAACGCCGCAACGGTGAATTACTCGCGCTTTGTCGTCCCGTTCAGCAATCTCCCCGGGAAGGGACCGTTGGCAGTCGGTTCGCTGCGTGGCGTGACCGCTGGCGGTCTCAGCGACATGGCCGGCAACGTGCGCGAGTGGTGCGCCAACGATGCGGGCCTGGAACTGCGCTACATCCTCGGTGGGGGCTGGAGCGACCAGCCCTATGCGTTCGTGGATGCGTATGCACAGCCGCCCATGGATCGATCGCCGATCAATGGTATTCGGCTGGCCATGTACGGAACGAACGACGCGAACCTCGCCCGCGCCGCTGCTCCGGTAACGCGCGCCTTTACCGACTACACCAAGGTCACGTCCGTGTCGGACGCCGTATTCGCTGGCTACCGGCAGCAGTTCGACTACGACGCCATCGCGCTCGACGCGAAGGTCGAGCTGCGCGACTCCACCCCGGAGAGTTGGAATCTCGAGCGGGTGAGTTTCACGGCGGCGTACGGCGGCGAGCGCATGTCGGCCTGGGTGTACCTGCCGAAGAGTACGAAGGGACCGCTGCAGACGGTGGTGTACTTCCCGGGCTCCGGTGTGATCTTCCAGCGCTCCAGCGCCACGACGCGAGAAGAGGCGGCAACGTTCGTGGTGAACAGCGGACGCGCCCTCGTCATTCCAATCTATAAAAGCATCTACGAGCGAGGCGACAGCCTGAACAGCGACATCCCCAACATGTCGATCTTCTGGCGCGATCATGTGGTGATGTGGGGGAAGGACTTCAAGCGCACACTCGACTACCTCAGCACACGCGCCGACATCGACTCAACCCGGTTTGCGTACTTTGGCGTGAGTTGGGGCGGATACATGGGGAGCATCATTCCGGCCATCGAGCCGCGACTCAAGGCGGCGGTGCTGTACGTGGCAGGGCTCACGATGGAGCGCGGGCGCGAGGAAGTGGAGCCGGTGAACTACCTGCCGCGCATTCGCATCCCAGTGATCATGCTCAACGGCAAATACGATTTCTTCTTCCCGGTGAAGACGGCGCAGGAACCGTTCTTCAAGTTCCTGGGGACGCCCGCAGCGGACAAACGCTACATCGTGTATGAAGGCGGCCACGACGTACCGCGCACGCAGCTCATCAAGGAATCGCTGGCGTGGTTGGACAAGTACCTGGGGCCAGTGAAGTGAGCGTCTGACTTACCGGCGCGCTGCGCTCACGCGCCACACGGTGTTTCCGACATCATCCACCACCAACAACGACCCGCGCCGATCGACTGCCACGCCAACGGGTCGACCCATCGCATCGCCTTTCTCGTTCAGGAAACCGGTGAGCACATCGACCGCTGCGCCGATCGGCTTACCCTGAACGAACGGCACGAAAATGACCTTGTAGCCGCTCGGTGGCTTGCGATTCCACGAGCCGTGCTGACCAATGAACATTCCGTTCGCGAATGTCGCCCCCAGGGCCGCGCCATACGATGAGGCGAGTCCGAGTGACGCGGTGTGCGCACCGAGGGCATAGTCGGGCATGATAGCGTTGGCGACCAGATCCGGTCGTGGTGGCTTCACGCGATCGTCCACGTGCTGCCCGAAATAGCTATACGGCCACCCATAAAAACCGCCATCACGCACTGCCGTCATGTAATCGGGCACCAGATCACTGCCGAGTTCGTCGCGCTCGTTAACGGACGCCCAGAGCGCACCGGTCACCGGTTCGATCGCCAGTCCGACCGCGTTTCGTAACCCCGTCGCGTACAGCCGATGCGTACCTGACTTGATATCGACGGCCCAGATGGCCGCTCGGCCTTCCTCCACGGCCATTCCCTTTTCGGCGACATTGCTGTTGCTGCCGACACTCACGTACAGCGTCAATCCATCGCGCGACGCCACCACGGTTTTGGTCCAGTGGTGGTTGATTGTCCCGGCCGGCAGCGCCACGAGTGTTGTAGCTGGCGCGACAATGGTCGTGTCTCCGGTGGCATAGGGATAGTGCACAATGGCGTCGGTGTTCGCGACGTACAGCGTCTTGCCGACCAGCGCCATACCGAACGGTGAACGCAATTCCTTCAGCAGCACAAATCGCTGCTCGGCAACACCGTCACCATTCGCGTCCCGCAGCAGCAAAATGCGATTGGCACTCGGCACCGCCGACCCACCTTTTTTCTGATAGCGTTTGAAGAACCACCCTTTGATTCCGGTATTGTTGTCGGGCGAGGGTGGTGCGTTCGTTTCCGCCACCAGCACGTCGCCATTGGGCAACACCAGCAGCGATCGCGGATGCGCAAGTCCCACGGCAAACGCATTCACGCTCGTTCCGGTCGCACCGATCGGCGTGGCGCCGCTGGGCCATCCGATCGCCGTGGCCACCTTGATGGTCGGAATCAACGAGCGTTCCGGAGGCGGAATTGTGGGGTGCAGGCCCATACCTGCCGACACCGGTAGGCGCGCCGACCCGCCACATCCGAACACGGCTACGCCGCTCACCGCGACCATGCTCATTCTCGCATTCATCACTGAGCGTAGATGGTCCTGGCGCAGGCCGCCATCGCTCGATGGGATGATTTCGATTGTGCGCTGCGCGACCGCCGCGCGCTATCTCGGCCGCGCCCGCTCGTACTGTGAAGGCCAGGGTGCCGTTGCGCCGAGCGCGTGCGCAGCCATAAGCGGCCAGCGGGGATTCCGCAGCAGTTCACGCGCGAGGAGCACCATGTCGGCGTCACCATCGGCCACGATACGTTCGGCCTGTTCCGGTGTGGTAATGAGTCCAACCGCCGCAGTGGCGATGTCGGCTTCGCGCTTGATGCGGGCGGAAAACGGCACTTGATACGCGGGACCGATGGCAATGTGTTGCTGGGCAGACAATCCGCCAGACGAACAATCGATCACATCAACGCCGAGTACCTTGAGTTGTGCGGCGAGTCGAACGGAATCGTCGATGTCCCAACCGCCATCCACCCAATCGGTCGCCGAAATGCGTACGAACACGGGCAAGTCGGTTGGCCACATGGCGCGCACAGCGGCGGCGACCTCAAGCGTCATGCGCGCACGGTTAACGAACGATCCGCCGTAGTCATCGGTGCGCTGGTTGGCGAGCGGTGAAAGAAACTCGTGCAGCAGGTACCCGTGCGCGGCGTGAATCTCCGCAACCTGAAAGCCGGCCATCAGCGCGCGCTGCGCCGCGGTACGGAACGCGGTCACGATGTGTGCGATCCCGTCGAGCGTCAGCGCCTGCGGCTGCGGGTAGTTGTCGGCAAAGGCAATCTCGCTGGGGGCGAGTACGTTCTCCCAGCCACCGTCAGCAGGCAGAATGGTCCCGGCGCCTTCCCACGGACGGCGCGTGCTGGCCTTGCGACCCGCGTGCGCGAGTTGGATACCGACGACGGCGCCCTGTGCGCGTACGAAGTCGGTGATACGACGCAGCATCGGGATGTGGGCATCGTCCCAGATACCCAGGTCCCACGGGCTAATGCGTCCCTCGGCGGTTACCGCCGCTGCCTCGGTAAACACCAGGCCTGCGCCGCCGGTGGCGAATCCGCCCAGGTGCACCAAGTGCCACTCGTTGGCGTAGCCTTGGTCGCTCGAGTACTGACACATGGGCGAGACGCCGATACGATTGCGCAGTGTCAATGAGCGGAGCCCGAGCGGCGTGAAGAGGCTGGACATGAGGCGATGAGTGACGAGTGGACCTCGCGAGCGCATGGCAATTCTGCCGACTTGGCTGGAGTATCAAAGTGTAGTACAAGTACGGTTGGACGTGCGTCTACCTTTCGGCAATGACAAAACGTGTCGTTGTGGTCGGTGCGGGGGCTGCTGGCTCGATGGCGGCGATCTTTGCTGCGGGTGGCGGAGCGGAGACCATACTGGTGGAGCGCACTCGCGATGGTGGGCGCAAGATTCTCATCAGCGGCGGTGGGCGCTGCAACGTGTTGCCATCCACAGTCGATGAATCACGCTTTGTCACCGATTCATCGCCGAATCTCCTGCGCAAGATGGTGCGCGCGTGGCCGTTGGCCGAGCAGCGCGCATTCTTCGAACAGCGCCTGGGCATTCCGTTGGTCGAGGAGGTCGAATCGGCGAAGCTCTTTCCAGCCTCGCACCGAGCGCGCGACGTGCGCGACGGCCTGCTGGCGTATGCGCGCGACCAGCGGGTGCAATTGCGCATGGACACGCGCGTAACAGCGATTGCACCGACCGCGAGCGGATGGACCGTGTCGATCGACCATGATGTGCCGCTCGAGTGCGATGTGGTGATCATCGCGACGGGGGGCCTGTCGGTACCAGCCACCGGCAGCGATGGCGCCGGGCTGAGCATGCTGGCGGCGCTGGGTCATGTCATGCATCCCACCTATGCGGCGCTCACGCCGCTCACCACGCACCACGCGGCGTTCAATGAACTGTCGGGTGTGTCGCTCACCGTGTCATTGACCGCGCGCAGCGAGGCGCGCCAGGCGTACGCCACGGGCGGATTCTTATTCACGCATCATGGGTACAGCGGTCCGTCGGTGCTGGACGTCTCACACGTGGCGGTGCGCGCGCGTGCCGAACGATCGACGGCGCACGTTCAGGTGCAGTGGACGTCGTTGGACGACGCAGCATGGGAATTGGCGCTCAAACCACACGGCGCGCGCACGGTGACCGGGGCGTTGCGCGCAGTGCTCCCCGACCGACTCGCGGCGGCGTTGCTCGTTCAGGCGGGCGTGGACGCCACGCGACCGCTGTCCGAGTTACGGCGGGAAGAGCGGCGCGCGCTCATCACTGTGCTGGTTCGCGGCGAACTGCCGTGGCACGGCGACGAGGGCTACAAGAAGGCCGAAGTCACCGGCGGCGGCATCGCGCTGAGCGAGGTGAATCCGCGCACCATGGAGAGCAAACGGCATCCGGGACTGTTCCTCTGTGGCGAAGTGCTGGATGCATTCGGTCCGATCGGGGGATACAACTTCCTGTGGGCGTGGGCGACGGGTCGCGCGGCGGGAATCGGCGCAGCGGATGTGCGTCCAACGCCGTGAATGACATCCGACTGGCGCATCTCGATGATGTGCCATCGCTCAACGCGCTCATCGTCGAGTCGGTCAACGCGCTCAGTCGCGGATTCTACCGACCTGACGAAATCGACGCGCTCATCACGCACGTGTTTGGTGTGGATACCCAGCTCATTCGTGATGGCACCTATTTCGTGATCGAGCAGGAGAGCACGCTGGTGGCGTGCGGTGGATGGAGCGCGCGTCGCACGCTGTTCGGTGGCGATCAGGCAAAGGCCCTTGCCGATCCGCGTCTGGACCCGGCCTCTGAGGCGGCGCGCATACGCGCATTCTTCGTGCATCCGTCGGTCGCTCGACGCGGACTGGGGAGACGGTTGTTGGTGCACTGCGAAGCCGCCGCCGTGGCGGCGGGATTTCGGCGCGCCGAGTTGATGGCGACGCTGCCCGGCGAACCGCTGTATCGGGCAGTGGGCTATTCAGCGCTGGAGTGCGTCGCGCATCTGCTGCCCGACGGGCAGGCGGTCGCATTCGTGCGTATGGGACGGTCGCTTCCCGAAAGATCGCGCAGGTATTGACGCGCGCCGTGCTTGCGGAATTGACCGGCGTGCCGCAGCCTATGGGGCCGCGCGGGTGCGCGCGAGCCGAAGTGCCGACCTTACCGCTGGGGAGACCTCGATGAAACGGATTGCCGCTGCCGCGCTCAGTGCTTTTGTCATGCCGCTCGCGGTCGCACAATTTGCGGTCGCGCAGTCCACCGTGCCCGAGATCCGATTCGATGCCAACATCGAACCGCTCAAGCTTCCCGTGTCGATGCATTTTGGGGAAGTGGTTGGCATTGCGATGAACTCGAAGCGACACGTCTTCGTGTTCACACGCACTGGTGTTCGCTCCACGGTACACGGTGCCTCAGCGTCGCAGCTGTTCGAGTTCGACGCGGCGGGCAACTACCTGCGCGAAATCGGAAAAGACCTCTACGGTTTTTCGTTCGCGCACACCGTGCGCATCGACAAGGACGACAATATCTGGGCGACCGACGAAGGCACGAATATGATTGTCAAGTTCAGCCCCGCAGGACGTGTCACGATGGTGCTGGGGCGGCGTCCGGAGGCGGTTGAGCAGGAAGTGGTGCTGCCCCCAGGCACCGAACCGCGAGCCGGCTGGGGCACGTTCAACCGCCCGGCCGACGTCGCGTGGGACCGCGCCGGCAACACCTTTGTCGCCGACGGTTATGGCAACTCGCGCGTCGTGAAGATCGACAAAAATGGTCGTTGGGTTAAAACGTGGGGCTCACGCGGCGCAGCACCGGGACAGTTTAACATACTGCACACCATCGCCAGCGACGCCAAAGGCAACATCTACATCGGCGACCGCTCGAATCGGCGAATTCAAGTGTTCGACTCAGACGGCGCTCCGCTCCGCACGCTCACCATCGATGTGCCATTTACCAGGGAACCGAACGTCATGGTCGGCGCGGCGCCGGCAACCGCTGGCACTCCGATCGCCGTATCCGGTGCGCCGTGGGCCATGTGCATCACGACCGGACCGACGCAGTATCTCTATGTGTCCGACGCCGTGCCGGGACGCATTTACAAGCTCACGCTGGATGGCAAGGTGTTAGGTGTACTCGGCGAAGCAGGGAAACAAGCAAAGCAGTTCGGGTGGATACACGAGATCGCGTGCCCATCGGAGAATGAGCTCTGGGTCGCCGAGATCTTGAACTGGCGCGTGCAGAAGCTCACGCTGCGCCCGTAACGCACAGACTCGGCTGGCGTCAACCGAACGACTGGCGAAGTAGTTCCAGCGGCGCTTACGACGGCGCGCTTCGCATTCGGCGGGCGACTCCAACCAGCTCACGCGCGGCGCCTCGCCCGCCGGGCAAGACAAACCACGTGAGCACATACGCCGCACTGAAAACGAGCGAGGCGACCATTAGTCGCTGCGCCACCGCGTCGGGTAGCTGCGCGTTCAGGCCCCACAGTGCCGCGCCGGCTAACACGCTCGCCACGGTCGGACGCCAGATGACGCTCCGATAGTCGCTCCAGGTGATGGGCGACTGGTCGAACGCGAGTGCGAGCTCGGGCAGCAGGAGCAGCCACCGCGATGCCGCATACCCGACGGCCACGCCAATGAGGCCCCACCGCGCACCGACCGCGACCACGAGAGCGGTGACGACGAACTGCGTGATGCTCATGCGCAACTGCTCAACGGAGCGCCCCTCGGACAGGAACAGCCAGCGCGTATGTCGACTCAGGGCCAGCGCGATGCCCCCAATCGTGACAAAGCGAAACACTTCGACGGACTCGGTCCATCCGCTGCCGAGCAGCGTCAGAATTGTGGCACGCGGCTCGATCGCGAAGAAAGTGAGCGCTGGCAGCATGGCCGAAAGAATCAGCAACAGCGCCGTCCGCCAGTAATGGCGATACAAGCCCTCATTGTCGCGCGATCGGGAAAGGCCGACCACGGCAACATTCAACAGCGGAGGGTAGAGCTGCCACACCGGATAGTGTCCCCAGCGATAGGCCAGGTCGTAGAGTCCCATCGCGTACGTTCCGCTGCCAATGCCCACGGTCACGCGATCGACGTGTTGTCCGGCAAACGTGACCAGGTTAGTTGCGGCATACCGTCGTGCGAACACCAGCATGGCGTGCGTGGCTGGCGAGTGTGCTGCGATACTCTCGACGTGACTCTCCCGGCGTTTGGGGCGCCACGTGACGAGCTGCCACCAGAAAATGGCTCGAAAGAATCCGGTCGCCACGTTCTGCGCAACGAGCGCCCAGTATCCCGCGCCCATCCACGCCGCAGCGAGCCCGATCGCCATGCCCACCGCGATGCTGCCCACTTCGACGCGTCGCAACGCGGTAAAGCGCAGCGCGCGCGTGGCAAGGGCCTCCGGCAACTCGGCCAGCGACATCGCGACCGAGCTCGCCGTGACGGCCACAATCACGGCGAGCAACCGTGGTTCGTCGTACACGTAGGCGAGGAGGGGCGCGGCGGCGAGCATGCCAGCTCCCAGCCACAGCGAATAGCGCATGCCGACTCGAAACAGCTGGTGCAGGTCGTCGTCGACCACGTGCTCGGCCTGCACGATTGCCATCGAGATGCCGAACCCCCGAAACGTGGCGACGAAAGCCGTCAAAGTGCTTGCCATCGCCATGACGCCGAAATCGGCGGGCGCCAGCAAGCGGGCCATGGCCAGCCCGGAAATAATCGACATGACCAACAGGATCGCCTGCGAGGCGACCTGAATCGCACCCGACTGAACCGATCGCCGTCCAATATCGGCTGTATCCACCGTGTCGCGGATTTCCGTCAAAGTTTTCGCAGAACTGGAGAATGGATCGACCGAGCGCCACTTTCTTATCGCGCCCACCTCGTGCAACCTACCGTCGCAGGGACCATCGTGTCACGGCTCTTTGATGTCTACGGCTACGAATTCACCATCGAAAGTGACTTGCTCGAACCCGCGCGGAACCTCGCCTCGGACTTTGAGTTCTTTGCCGTGCGTCGTGCACCGAATGCTCGCCCGGTCACCATTCGTATCCGCAACGAGGACCCGGACTACGACCGGCTGCCACCGCTCTGCGCCAACGTGTACACCCCGCGAAACGCATCGTATCGAGACGGCGACATGACGTACGCCGACTATCACGGCCGTGCGCTGGGTATTCACAATCGACTGACCGGTGACTTCGAGATCGTCACGCGCAACACGGACCTACAGTATGAGGCCTGCTATTTGTTCCTCCTGGCGCAACTGGGTGAGGCGCTCGATCGTCGTCAGTTGCACCGGGTGCACGCATTGTGCATCAGCGTCGACAATCGCGCGGCACTGGTCCTGCTTCCGATGGGTGGCGGCAAGAGCACGCTGGGCTCGGTGCTGCTTTCCGATCCCGACGTCAAGCTCCTTTCGGACGACTCACCATTCATCGATCGCCACGGCCAGGTTCACGGTTTCCCAACGCGTATCGGTCTGCTTCCCGGTTCCGAGGAAATCGTTCCCCCGGAATTCCGGCGCACCATTGAGCGCATGGAATTTGGTCCCAAGATCCTGGTCGACTTCCGCTATTTCGCCGATCGAGTCTCCGGTTCGGCCAATCCCGCGTTCGTATTTCTGGGGAGTCGCTGCCTCTCGCGAACCTGTGAGATTGCGCCGGCGTCACACTGGCAGGGGCTGCGCGCGATGGTCGCAAACTGCGTCATCGGGATGGGTCTCTTTCAGGGTCTTGAGTTCTTTTTGCAGAAGAGCACGGGCCAGATTGCCGGACAGGCCGCCATCGTCTGGTCGCGCTTTCGCGCATCACAACGACTGCTCAAACGGTCGCGCGTATTGCATCTGCGACTCGGCCGCGACAGCCAGGAGAATGCGCGCGCGCTGTTGGCGTACATGCGGTCACACTAGCCAAGCTAAGCTAAGCTCAATACGGTTCAGTTTAGAAAAACGTGTTAGATTGGCGGCTCACCCCCGCCGTGAGGGCGTATGGCTCGGACCGCCGCTGGATTACCGGCGGCATTCGCCTGACGGATCCTCTCGCTCATCGCGCGTGATCCAGATCTAACAAGGGTGGAAGAAGAAG
>JANLVM010000429.1:0-5352 GCA_031364015.1 Gemmatimonadaceae bacterium | reverse complement strand
TCAGGCGCGTCACGAGGTGCAGGTGCGTCAGGTATGCCATTTCTGGCGCGCCGACGAAGACTACGGTCGTCGCGTCGCCGAAAAACTCGGCATTGATGTCGGTGCCATGATGCCGCAGGGGCACGAGGCACTCGCGGCGGTTTGATACGTAAAACCGAAAGGGATTCGGCATCGGATTCTGGTTACATTCAAAGATTGGCCGGAAGGCCATAGTCCCTCGATGCATCACAGTCGCACGACGATCGCCGAGCATGCGATCGCCCCATTCTCAAGGTCCTTATGAGCGATCCCGCGCGACTTCCGCGGATCATCCAAGGCGGTATGGGCGTTGGCGTTTCCAACTGGAAGTTGGCACGCGCCGTCTCACAGGCGGGTCACTTGGGCGTCGTGTCCGGGACGGCCCTCGACGTGGTCCTCGTTCGTCGTCTGCAAGACGGCGATCCGGGTGGTCATGTCCGGCGCGCGATGGCGAGCTTCCCTATGCCGGACGTCGTCGCGCACATCCTCAAGCAGTTCTTCTTCGCCGACGGCAAAGCACCCCATCAGCCCTATCGCCTGCTGCCGCTGTATCGGCAGACCGTGTCGACGCTTCGTGATCAGGTGACGATGCTCGGATCGTTCGTGGAAGTGACGCTCGCTCGGGAAGGACACCACGGACTGGTCGGCATCAACCTGCTCACCAAGATCCAGATGCCGACGCTCCCAGCACTCTATGGGGCGATGATGGCCGGCGTTCACGTGGTGCTGATGGGTGCGGGCATTCCGCGGGAGATTCCCGGAGCGCTGGATGCGCTGGCGAATCACGAGCTGGCGTCCATCAAGCTCGACGTGATCGGACAGCCCTCAGGCGAAACGGACTTTCTGCGATTCGATCCGCGCACGCGCTTCCCCGAAGCAAGCGCCCCACTGCTCCGCCCGCGGTTCTTTCCAATCGTGTCGGCGGCGACGCTCGCGTTGACGCTGGCACGTAAGTCGAACGGTCGTGTGGACGGCTTTGTGGTTGAACGCCCCACGGCAGGCGGCCACAATGCGCCGCCGCGCGGTCCGATGCGCCTGAGCGAAACCGGCGAACCGATATACGGCGAACGTGACGTGGTCGACCTGGCCGCGATGCGCGAGATCGGGCTCCCGTTCTATTTGGCGGGTGGTTCGGGATCGCCCGAGGCGCTTGAGTACGCGCTGTCCGAGGGCGCGGCCGGGGTGCAGGTCGGAACCTTGTTCGCCTACACCGACGAATCCGGTTTCACACAAGAAATCAAGCAACGGGTGATCGCCGGCGCACTGCGCGGCTACCTGCAGGTGCGAACCGATGCCCGCGCGTCGCCGACGGGCTATCCGTTCAAGGTCGTCATCCTTGATTCTGACGAACCGACCTTCCAGCCACGCGATCGCGTTTGCAATCTGGGCTACCTGCGAGAGGCCGTGCGTCGAGCGGATGGCAAGCTGGAATACCGCTGCGCGTCCGAGCCCATCGATCAGTATATCGCGAAGGGTGGCGCGCTCGAAGACACGGTCGATCGACAGTGTCTGTGCAACGCATTGCTCGCCGGTATTGGCGAACCACAAGCGCGTGAGGACGGATTCCTGGAACCGTCCATCATCACCAGTGGCGACGACGTCGTCAATTTAGGGATGTTTCTCGAAGGACGGACACATTACGGCGCGGCCGACGTGGTCTCGTATCTGATGCGGGAGGAGGCGGTCACGGCATAACGCCGCGACCGGCTCCTCCGCACATCAATCTTCCCGGCCGTCGCGGTTGCGGTCGCGGAAGGCGCGGAAGGCGTTTTTGATGTTGTTCTGCACCGACGAGCGAACAGAACCTGGCGTATTCGCCAGCGCCGGCGCGTAGAGTCCGCCCTGTGGACGCAGGAACCAGGTGCTCAGGTCGATCAATACCGTCACCTCGTCACCACCGCTGCCGACCACAAACGGAGCCGACAACGGCACATCGAGTTTCGCGTTCACATCGTTCACGAAGATGAACGGGGTGCCGTTGTACGTTCCCTGGAGTCGCACGCTGATATCCCGGAAGTCGGGGTTCGCCTGCCGGAACGCCGCGTCGGCTCCGTCACTACTCGTGACCTTATGGAGCCTGAGACGCACTGACGAGTACGTGCCGGGGGGAACCGGTACGGACAGGCGTGCACCAGCGGCGCCGGTCACCGGCAGATCCACCAGGAACGGCCCCACGCGGAATTCCGGGCAGTCGTCGTCAGGGGAACCGCCCAACCGAATGGCACTGCCGTCATCGTCGTCGTCCAGGCATGCCGCCACAGCGCTCTTGAGCTTGACGTCACGCACGACCAACTGCGCCTTCGTGATCACGATGACGTCCGCGTCACGCGTGATGCGCAGTCCGTCTGCCGTGAAGGCCACGGTCGGGGGAACGCCGGTGTACGGCGTGCCGTCGAGACTCGCAGATCCTGACGCCAACATGGCCGACGCCGTCGAGGTGCGCGCCAGTTGAAAGCCCAAGCCCACGCGGCTGCCGGACTCAGGCCCCGTGCCACTGCCGCAGGCGGTGAGTGCCAGTACTGCGGTGCTGAGAACGAGAGTACGCATTGGAGACTCCGATTGTCATGAGGGAACGACGCGACCGGAACGTGCTGCCTGGTCGCCACCAGCTCCCATGAAGTCTGGTGCCGCCTCGCGTGTCCGACGGTGACCTGGCGCACAGCTCTCGCAATTGGACCGTTTCGTGCCGGGACCGCTTCGTCACTGCCCGATAGCCAGATCGAAATCCAATAACTATCCTGCGCGTCACGCGGCGCTCAGTTCCACCCCATTCAGCAGACCAGTGGCCATACACGTCGTCCTGGTACACCCGGAAATTCATTGGAACACCGGTAACGCGGGGCGCACGTGCCTCGCCACCGGCGCCACTCTGCACCTCATCGAGCCGCTCGGCTTCTCGCTCGCCGAACGTGAGCTGAAACGCGCCGGACTCGATTACTGGGAGCATGTCGACGTGCGCGTGTGGTCGAGCTGGGATGCGTTCGAGCGCGAGTTGCCGACGCTTGGCGATCCCTACTTCTTCTCCACGAAGGCGACGCAAGTACTGTGGGACGCACCACTCGGTGCGTCGAATGGGGTGGTGCTCATCTTCGGACGTGAAACCGGTGGGTTGCCGATCGAGCTGCACGAGCGATATCGCGATCGGTTTGTCTCGATGCCCATCGTGTCGTCGCGAGTGCGGTCACTCAACCTGTCTACGAGCGTGGCCATCGCCGTCTACGAAACACTTCGGCAGCGCCGAATCGCCCTGTAACCGACCACGGTAGCTTTTCGCCGTGATAGCGTTTTTGCCGTGATAGCGTTTTTGCCGTGATAGCGTTTTTGCCGTGATAGCGTTGTCGCCCTTCGTAACCTTTCGGTGGTTCGTCACCAATGCCTTCACTGCTCGCCGTCGGCCGCCTCGTTGTCGGGTGCATCGAGAAACCGTTCGCCGTGCATCTGGCCAGGGTCTTGCTGATCGGCCGCGCCGTGCGTGACGTTCCCGATCGACAGGCGCGCGAGATCGTCGACAGAATGCGGCTCTAACGCCTCGTCCTCGGTCTCGCGGTCGACGCCAACCCGTCGCCTTCCCTGTCCGAGGGACTCCGCTTGAACGTCCTCCTCGACAAAATCGATCTCCGTGATGCCGTCAGAGGCATCAGCAACGTCATCCAAAACTGCGTCAGTCGTCAGCGCGACGGGATGGTCGAGTGCATCACTGCCTCGCACGTGCACGATGGTGGCGTCACTGTATTCATCGATCAACAGGCCGTCGGCATCGCGGACCTCGTCATCGTCGTGCACAGGGTCAGCAGCTCGGCGGGCGTGTGCCTCGTTCCGGTGCGATGGTGACGGGGTGCTCATCATTCCTCCGAAATCAAGTGAAGCAGGCGGGGCCTGCGCGCCGTGTGACGTTTCAGACTAACGCGGCATTCACTCATTTGAAATGGCTCGAGAGGCGTAGGAATAGCGCGTTGCGGTCGGGTGCGGCATTTATGACGTTCGGAGGGAGGCCGACGTCACCCTGATGGGTGGCAGATGAGGTCGTTCGTATGCCAGCGCCGCTTGACCCGGGGCGGTTTCAGCGGGATAGTCGATTACTGCGTATTGGAGCAGTTGCGTCGTAGTCGCCTGTGTGCGCGCAGGCACCACTATCGGGATCCCGCCCATGACGATTCACCAGCCACGTGTCCTGCAGGTCGCTCTCGCCGCGTTGACGCTCCTGTCAGTCCCAGCGTCCCTCGCAGCGCAAGGCGGCGGCGCGGTCGCAGTGCCCGCCACGCCGATGATCAATCAGTCGGCCGACCCGCTCCTCAAGAGCTTCCGCCTCCGAAACATCGGACCGGCCAGCATGGGCGGCCGCATTCACGACGTTGAAGTTTCGGAGAGTCACCCGTCGACCATCTACCTCGGCTACGCGGTGGGCGGCATCTGGAAATCGGAAAACAACGGCACAACGTTCGCACCGGTTTTCGATACGTACGAGGTCGCCTCGTTTGGCGATCTGGCTATTCATCCGACCAATCCAAACATCGTCTATGCCGGGTCTGGCGAAGCCAATAATCGCCAGACGTCGTCGTTCGGCGGCGGCATGTACAAGACGACCGATGGTGGAAAGACCTGGCTGCTCCAGGGTCTTCGTGAGACGCAGTCGATTTCGCGCGTCGTCATCAATCCGCGCACGCCGGAAACGGTATACGCAGCGGTCGCGGGGCCGTTGTTTGGTCCGAGTCCAGATCGCGGTGTCTATAAGACCACCGATGGCGGTCGCACCTGGAACAAGATCAAGTACATCGACGAAAACACCGGTTTTACGGACATCGCTATTGACCGTTCGAATCCAAACGTGCTGTACGCGGCGAGCTATCAGCGGCGACGCACGCACTGCTGCTTCAACGGCGGCGGACCGGGGAGCGCCATCTGGAAGACCACCAACGGTGGCACGTCATGGACACGGCTGGCCGGCAATGGACTGCCGCCGGGAACGTATGGCCGAATCGGCCTCGACGTTTCGCGTTCGAATCCCGGAATCGTTTACGTGCAGATCGAAGCCGGTGTGATTGGGCAGGAAGTTGATCCCGAATCCGGACGGGGTGGTGGTGGTGGTGGTGGTGGTGGCTTTGACTGGTGCAACAACGCGGGACCCGGTGGTGGTTTCGGCGGTGGACGTGGCGGTGCCGCCGCGCCGCAACAGCCTCAGACCGCGCCGGCGCTCAATCCCGCGTCCGGCGGCATCTTCCGATCGGACAACGGCGGCGGCGCGTGGCGGCACGTCAGCAACTGCAATGCGCGCCCGATGTATTTCAGCCAGGTGCGTATCGATCCACAAAACCCGAATGCGGTGTACGTGGCGGG
>JANLVM010000421.1:0-2778 GCA_031364015.1 Gemmatimonadaceae bacterium | reverse complement strand
TCGATCGTATTCGCGAATTGCGCGACATGGCCACCGAAGATCAGGAAGACGCCAGCAAGGGCGCCGTGCCGGCGGTGGTCGGTCGGGTGGAATTCGACAACGTCTGGTTTGAGTATGAGCCGAATGTCCCGGTGCTCAAGGGGGTGACGTTCATCGCACCGGCGGGCACCACCACGGCGCTGGTGGGTTCGAGTGGCTCCGGAAAGAGCACGTTGATCTCGCTGATCATGGCGTTCGCCCAGCCGCAGCAGGGGAAGATTCTGATCGACGGCGAATCGTTGTCGACGCTCAAGCTCAAAGACTACCGGCGGCATTTGGGCGTCGTGCTGCAAGACAACTTTCTGTTCGACGGCACCGTGCGTGAGAACATCGCGTTTACCAAACCCGGCGCGACCGATGAAGAAGTGCAGGCCGTGTCCAGGATCGCCAACGCCCACGAGTTCATTTCGGGTTTCCCGCAACTGTACGATACGATCGTCGGTGAGCGCGGCGTAAAGTTGTCGGGCGGACAGCGTCAGCGCGTCGCGATCGCGCGCGCCATCCTGGCCGATCCGCGAGTGCTTATTCTCGACGAAGCCACATCGTCACTGGATAGCGAGAGCGAGCAGGCGATTCAGGAAGGACTGCGGCGTCTTCGCACCGGCCGCACGACCTTCGTGATCGCGCATCGTCTCTCGACCATTACCAGTGCCAACCAGATCTTGGTACTCGAGGCCGGACAGATCGTCGAGCGGGGCACGCATGCTGAGCTGCTCGCGCTGGGCGGACGCTATCGCGACCTGTACAACCGGCAGTATCAGTTCGAGGTCGACCAGTTCATCAATCCCGGCGAGGAGATAGCCGCGACGGGGTGAGATTCTGACGGTCACTGCCCAAGGCGCGGTCGAATGGCGACCTTTCGGATCTACCTCATGACCTGGATCTGACTCTGAGCCCCTCAACTTCGTTCGCCAGCCTCGCGCTGCACCCGAATCTGCATCGCGGCCTCAAAGAGCTGGGGTTTGCCCGTCCGACCCCCATTCAGGCGGATGCGATCCCGCCGGGGCTCGAAGGCCGTGACATTCTGGCGTGCGCCATGACCGGCAGCGGGAAGACGTACGCGTTCCTGCTCCCGATTCTGCATCAACTCATGTCGAAGCCCCGCGGCGCCACACGCGCGCTGGTGCTCACACCCACGCGCGAGTTGGCCGCGCAAATTCACGAAAGTTTGAACGACGTCGCGATCCACACGCCGATCACTGCGGCGGCGGTGTTCGGGGGCGTGGGCATGGGGCCTCAGGAGCACGCGTTTCGTAGCGGCGTTGACGTCATGGTCGCCACACCGGGGCGTCTGCTCGATCATTTCCGGCAACCGTACGCCAAGCTCGACCAGCTTGAGTTCCTGGTGTTGGACGAAGCCGATCGCATGCTCGACATGGGCTTCCTGCCCGACATCAAGAAGATTCTGCGTCACCTGCCGAACCGCAAGCGGCAGACGCTGTTCTTCAGCGCCACGATGCCCCCGCCAATCGCGTCGCTGTCGCAGGAGATGCTGAACAAGCCCGTCACGCTCAATCTCCAACGTCAGTCGGCGCCGGCCAAAGGCATTACGCAAGCGGTCTATCCGGTCGCGCAGGAGCTCAAAAGTGCACTCCTGGTGGAACTCCTCAAGCGCGGCGACATGCCCCAGGCGCTGGTGTTCACGCGCACGAAGCACCGCGCGAACCGTCTGGCCTCGCAGCTGGTCACGAACGGGATAAAAGCCGAGCGAATTCACGGCAATCGATCACAGTCGCAGCGCACCCAGGCGCTGGCCGGTTTTAAAGACGGCGCGTATCAGGTGCTGGTCGCTACCGACATCGCGGCGCGTGGCATCGACGTGGAATCGTTGGGGCACGTGGTCAATTTCGACGTTCCGGTGGCGCCGGACGACTACATCCATCGGGTAGGGCGCACCGCACGCGCGGAAGCCACGGGTGAAGCGTTCACGTTCGTGTCGCCCGAAGAAGAGGGCGAACTGAAGCAGATCGAACGCGCGATTGGCAAGCAGTTGCCACGCATCACGGTGCCTGGATTCGACTACTACGCGAAGCCGCAGGCGAAACTGGAAGTGCCGCTGGCCGATCGCATCGCAGAGATTCGCAAGAAGAAGGCGGATGATCGTGCGCGTGCCGCCGCGAAAGTCGCGCGACGCGGTGGTTCAACGTCTGCCGCTGGTTCGTCGTCACGCCAAAGCGCGCCCAAAGCAACAGCCAGACCCGCGCCAAAAGCATCGCCGTATGCGGAGTCAAAGCCGTCGGCGGCGCCGAGTCGTGGTGCGGCTGGTGCGGCTGGTGCGTCGGCCCGTCGAGGACCGCGTCGACCGGCGTCGTGACTGAGCGCGGGACTGCACCATCGTTACGAGAGCCCCTCAATCCTCCCATCCGGCGCTAACCGCATCCCCTCCGCCGCCGGCGTCTTCGAAAGCCCTGGCATGGTCATGATGTCGCCACATTTGGCGACGACGAATCCGGCACCCGCCGAGCCATACACCT
The DNA here is from genome assembly GCA_031364015.1 of Gemmatimonadaceae bacterium. GTDB lineage: Bacteria > Gemmatimonadota > Gemmatimonadetes > Gemmatimonadales > Gemmatimonadaceae > Gemmatimonas. Next base: position 265 of record JANLVM010000421.1, on the reverse strand, counting down.
CGTTGACCGTGAGCCGGAATCCTTTGGGTGTTCCCAATCGTCTGGCGTCGTCGGTGAGTGAATACTGTGTTTTCGCGATGCACACGGGTGTCGAGCCCATACCAATGGATTCGAGGTAGTCGATGGAACGTTGCGCCGACGCGGTGATGTCTACACCGTCGGCACCGTACACGCGTGTGGCAATCGTGTTGAGCTTCTCGCGAATTGAAAGCGACGTCTCGTACAGGGGCTTGAAGTCGGCGGTCCCTTCGGCCAGTAGACGCAA
>JANLVM010000155.1:0-3107 GCA_031364015.1 Gemmatimonadaceae bacterium | reverse complement strand
CGCGTTACGACTACGAGGATGTGCCGACAGCGGCCGCGAGCGGCGTCATGACGCGCCTGCGCGAACAATTGTCGTTGCTGCCTGGCGCGTCGTTGGCTGGCCGAACGGTGAGCGCGGCCGACGATTTCGCGTATCTCGATCCCATCGATGGATCGACCAGCGGCGGGCAAGGATTGCGCGTGCTGTTCGACGACGGCGCGCGCATCGTGTTCCGCCTATCTGGTCCTGGTACCGAGGGGGCGACGATTCGCCTGTATATCGAGTCGCGAGAAACCGACGCGACGCGGCTGGACATGGCCGTCACGGAGGCGCTGGCGCCCTTGGTACACGCGGCGCTGACGCTGAGCGAGCTCGTCGCGCGCACAGGTCGAATGGCGCCGACCGTAATTACGTAGTGACCACGATCGCGACTACGGTCTGACGCGAAGCACGCGCCCCTGCTTTGGCGCTTCCCTCGCCGATTTTCATGCCGCTGTAGTCGATGCCGTACGTGATCACTGGCCAGCCATAATTTTTGCCGGCCTCAGGGTGATTGAGTTCATCTCCACCGCGCGCGCCATGTTCGATCGTCCACAGGCGTCCGGTTGCCGGATCGAGTGTCGCGCCTTGCACGTTGCGATGACCGTACGACCAAATCTCGGGCCGCGCGCCTGTTCTGCCGATGAACGGGTTGTCCGGCGGTACGCGACCATCGGGGAAGATGCGCATGATCTTGCCCATCCCGGCGGTGAGACTCTGCGAACTGTCGGCAAAGCGCTGGCGTTCGCCTTGCGTGATGAACAGATAGCCCGCCCGGTCAAACTCCAGCCGCTAACCAAAGTGTCCACCACTTCGCACCTTCGGAAACTGCTGGTAAATCACTTTCACATTTTCCAGGGCGTTGCCTACCAGCCGTCCGCGCGCCACTGATGTCCCCGCGGTGCCATCGGGCCCAGGTTCCGAATAGGCGAGATACACAAGTTGATTGGTGGCAAATTGTGGATCGAGGGCCACGTCCAGCAGTCCGCCCTGCGACTGCGCAAACACGGCCGGCACGCCAGTCACTGGCGGTGACAACGCCCCGTCCCTGGTCACAATGCGCAAGCGACCTGGCCGCTCAGTCACCAGCATGCGTCCGTCCGGCAGAAACTCCAACGCCCACGGATGTACCAGTCCACTGGCGACGGTTTCGGCACGCACGCCCGTGCTGTTCGATGAGGGTGTTGGCGAACGTTGCGCCGGGCCTTGCGGCGACGCTGCGCGACAGGCCGCAAGGAGGAAGAGAAGCGATAGGGCGCGGAGTATTTCCAGGGCGGCACGCACCGCGTCCGGAATCGGCGTCACCTTTCGCGTCGCGCGGTTCACGTACACGTGCACGAAATGCCCCGTAGCCGCTGCTTCGGCCTCGTCATTGCGAAATAAGCCGATCTCATAGCGTACACTGCTCGAGCCCAAATGCGCCACACGGATCCCCGCCGTCACCACATCGGGGAACGTGATGGGAGCGACATAGCGACACTGCGTGTCGACGACCAACCCGATGGCGGGGCTCGTGGCAATGTCCAGCACGCCGCGGTCGATCAGCCACCGATTCACAGCCGTATCAAAGAAGCTGTAGTACACCACGTTGTTGACATGGCCGTATGCGTCGTTGTCCATCCACCGGGTGTCGATGCTCGATAAATGTCGATACCGGTCACGAGTCTCCTTGGGCGACTCGGATCTCTGGGGTGTCATGGGTTAGAGCGCCTGATGATAAAGTGCGAGCGCATCCTCGTACGACACGTTGCGCGGGTTGTTTACCAGCAGACGTTGCACCTTCATCGCATCGGACGCGAGCGACGGAAGATCCGCCTCCGTCACACCCACCTCCCGCAACGATCGCTCAAGCCCCAGCCCCATCACCTGTTCCGTCATCGCCCGAATGAACGCCTCGCCGCTGGCGGTCGCGCACGCCGGCTGACCGTCGCGCCTGAGTGCCTGACTGAGTTCGGCATACTGTGCGTCCGCAGCCGGCAAGTTGAACGCGAGGACGGGCAGCAGGACCAGCGCATTGCTGTGACCGTGCGGCACATGAAATTGACCGCCGATTGGATACGCCAGCGCATGGACCGCCGCCACCGGCGCGTTGGCAAACGCCATGCCGGCCAGCAGTGAGCCCTGCAGCATCGCGCGCCGCGCATTCAAGTCATTGCCATCGCGCAAAACGCGAGGTAAGTGCTCCGAGAGCAGCGCAAGTGCGCGCACGGCAAAATGGTCTGACATCATGTTCTTCTTGTGTCGAGAGGTGTACGCCTCAATCGCGTGCACCATCGCGTCTATTCCCGTCATCGCCGTCACGCGTGCCGGCATCCCTACGGTGAGCGTGGCGTCCAGCAGCGCGAGATCGGGATAGAGCACGCTGGACACAATACCCTGCTTTTCACTGGTCGCCGTGGTGACGATGGCGATTGGCGTAACCTCCGACCCTGTGCCGGCCGTTGTCGGAACCTGTATCAGTGGCCAGCGCGCGCCAACCGCTCGTCCGACGCCGTACACATCACTCATCGACTGCGTCGATCGCGCGAGCAATGCCACCAGCTTGGCCGTGTCCAACGAACTGCCGCCTCCAATGCCAATCACGCCGTCTACCGACTCCGCGCGCGCGTGTGCGACCGCGGCCATGACCGACGATTCCGGCGGATCGGACTCGACGCCATCGAAAACAGCAACGGCCACATCGGTTCCCACGAAGCTCGCCAGGGCGTCGGTCAGTACACCGCTGGATGTCAGGCCACGATCGGTAACCAGTAGCACACGCCGCATCCCGAGCTCGTGGGCGAATTGCGCGAGGCGGGAGGCTGCCCCGTCTTCGCAGACGATGCGCCGCGTGGTTTCAAATGAAAAGTCGGTCACACGGTGAAGCTGCCGTACGCGCAAGGAAGTCGGTAGTGCTCTCCCGGCGCGCGAGCGAAAACCTTCGACCGCGCGCTACTCCTCGCACCGAGTGCCGATTCGCGCCGTGGTGCCGGACGATGTGCGACGCACAACTGCGCTATCAGGGTGAAAATGCAAGAGCGATCAGCGAGACGCTTCACCGATCGCTCATTGCCATTTTGCCCTGATGGCGTAGTTGCCGTTCTGTCCGA
>JANLVM010000311.1:0-3875 GCA_031364015.1 Gemmatimonadaceae bacterium | reverse complement strand
CGCCCAACGAACGGGCGACATTCAGCGCGTCATCTTCCGAATTGACCGGCTGCGAGCGCCCCGCGAGTACGCGCGCCAGCTTTTCCCGCCGAACCACACGCACGCTCGCGATGCGATTGAGATCGACACCGATGGTTTCGGCGATGCCACCGGAAAGCCATTGCACGGATGGGTCGCCAGACATGTTCATGAAGTCCAGCACTACGACCGAGTCCTCGAGACCAGTCGGCGCGGTCGACGCCACCACACCCTGCAGTGCCCGCGCCAGCTCGGCAGTGGATGAGAATCGGTCGCTCGGATCTTTCTCCAACGCGCGGTGAAGTGCGAGCTCCACAGTTTCCGGCACGTCGGCGCGCAGTGTCGCAACGGACGGCGCGCGTTGCGTCAGGTGCTGGGCAAGGAATGCCATGGCCGTCGGACCGCGGAACGGCGTCGCTCCGGTCAACAGTTCAAAGAGCACGCAGGCCATGCTGTACTGGTCAGAGCGCGCGTCGACGTCGCTGTCGCCGCCAGCCTGCTCGGGTGACATGTACGCTGGCGTCCCCAGTGCGAGACCGATACCGGTAAGCCGATTCCCCGCCGCCTGGTCAATCGCATAGGCGATGCCAAAGTCAGCAACAAGCGCGTGTCCCTCTGACAGCAGAATATTCTCGGGCTTGATATCACGGTGGACGATTCCGTCACGGTGCGCATAGTCGAGCGCGCCGCACACCTCGATCATCAGCCCGAGGGCCAGCGCCACATCGAACGGACCTTCGCGATCCAGACGTTGGCGGAGTGATTCACCCCGCACGAACGGCATGACATAGTACAGGTAGCCTGCCGCTGCGCCGGAATCAAAGAGCGGCACGATATGCGGATGATTGAGCCGAGCCGCGAGCTGAATTTCTCGCTCGAATCGCTCGGCGGCGAGCGCCGCGCTGACGGCGGGCCGAAAGAGCTTGATCGCCAATTCACGATCGTGCCGAGCGTCGCGAGCCAGCAGCACGACGGCCATACCGCCACGTCCCAGTTCGGACGTGACGGTATATCGGTGTGCGACGGCGCTGGCGAACTCGTGCCACTCCTCAGCGAGCTTCATGTGACCTCGCAACGAAGTCATGCTCTCACGGCCGTCCCTACGGGACGATCACGCGCCCTGCCGTTCCAGTGGAATCTTTGCGGCTGGCCAGATGATCGGCCATCTGTAGCCGCGGAATGCCGTTCACCATCCAGTCCGGTGCCTGCTTGCCCATCAGGTAATGATCAAACCACTCGGCTTGGCGTACCGCGTAGTCTTTCTGGTTGACCGGACGGGCCAGTCCATGATTCTCGCCGACATACTCCAGCAGGATGACGTCCTTGCCAAGTTGACGCAGTGTGTTGAAGTGCGTGATGCCTTGGTTGAAATCGACCGCCCCATCCTTGTCGTTGTGGAGCAGAATGAGCGGCGTCGTTTGTTTATTGGCGTGGAACGCCGGCGAATTGCGAATGTACGCCGCGTAATTGTCGATGAAGTTGCCTTTGAAACGACCCTGACTGGCTTCAAAGATGGCCTGATTGGAACCACCGGTATTCCAGTACACGGAGCTGTACATGCTGACCATGTCGGTGAGCGCCGCGCCAGCAATGGCCGACTTGAAAATGTTGGTTTGTGTAACCAGGAACGCCGTCTGGTACCCGCCCCACGAATGGCCCCACAGACCCACGTTCGCGGCATCCACGCTGCCGGTGGCGATGGCTGCTTTAACGGCGGGCACCACACTCCACACCGCCGACATACCGGGATCGTTGAGCTTGTAGACAATGTCCGGATCCAGCACGATGTAGCCACGACTGGTGTACATGCGCGCGCTGGGCGTTTGCGTTTCACTGGGATTCACGAAGCCGTTTTTGTTTTGCGAACGCTTCTCGTAAATCGTGACCAGCATCGGATACTTTTTGCCGGCCTCGTAGTTGGCGGGGAGGTACATCGCCGCCTGCAGCTTGTCACCCTTGTCACTGGTGTAGTTGATCAGCCGCGTTCCGCTTGACCATGCCAGCTCTTTCACCTGCGGATTCGCATCGGTGATTTGGCGTGCGTTCCTGAAATCTGGTCCCGACACCCAGTAGTTCGGGAACTCCGTGAACGTCTGGCGCGAGAACGCGTACATCTCGGCGTCGCGAGCCTTGGTGATGCCGTACCGCGCGTCTTCAAACAGGATGCTCTTGGCCCCAGGCTGATTTGGATCGACCCGTGACACGCCTTCCTTCTTGGTCCACTCGCCGTAGGTGCCGATGAACATTGGCTTCGTGAGATCGACTCCGGCCAACGCACCCGCGCCACCCCCACGGCCACCACCACCACCACCTGCTCCGCCTCGAGCTGCGGCCAAAGACGCTTCATCGCCCCAGTTGTAGAACTGACGATAGCGAACCTGCGTGCGCTTGCCGTCGCCGGTGAGATTCACTGCGCGGGCACCGCGGGTGACTGGCACCTTCCAGATATCCCAATTGTCGGAGAGCAGTACGGACGATCCGTCTTTCGACCATCCGCGTGCCGGAATCGCCAACGGAAGGATGTTGTTGTGATCGTCGTCGCTGTTCACGAAACTCGTGGGTACGCCCTTGGTGATGTTGACGCTGTCGAGTGTCGCGAGGTCGATCACCCAGTAGTGCCCATCTGCGCCCCACATGAGCGCTTTCGACTCGTCGGGCGATGGCGCACCGATGCCCACCGCGCGTTTCTTCCACAGCAGCTTGCGGGCGCCGGTCCTGAGATCGATGGTGTAAAAGTCGTTGTAGTTTCGGCCGGAATAGCTGGCCGCTTGCTGATACGGGCTATTGTCCATTCCATACGCGAACTTGCCGTTGGCGGTCACGACCACGTTCTTCAGCGACTCATCGCTCAGACGTACGAACTTGTTGTCGGCAAAACGAAATTCCGCGAGGTAGTTAAACGCGCGGTCAGCCGCTTCCTGCACCATTTGCTGCGATTGCAGACGCGTGTCTTTGGCGTGCCAGAGAATGAGCGATGCGAGCGAATCGGCAGCGGTGCCGGACGCGCCGCGACCAGCGGCGGTTTGATTGATCGAGCCACCGGCACCCGGTGCCCCCGCTTGTACCAGTGGATTGGCGCCCCGTCCACCGAAGTCGGCGACGCGCGCGCTGGGCTTGATGCCTTCGCGAATGCCGAAGAAGGCCATCGTCATGTCGGCCGAATACCGGGGCGCGCGATCAGACGCGAGTTTCCATCCAGCAGGAAAATCGGTGCGCATCGCGGGGGTGAACGACAGGGTGCTGCTGGCACCATTGGCACCAATGCCGCGAAAGACGGCCAGCGAAAACACGGTGTCACGAGTGCCACCGGCGTTGATCTTTCCCTTCATGACTGACAGCGCACGCGAACTGTCCGTCCAGGCCAAATGGCGATAGACCACGTCTTCACTATCCAACGCTTTCACCGCGCCCGTGTTCATGTTGCGCACTTGCACCGCGTTCCCGAACTGATCGGGGTTGTCCATCGTGTACGCCAACCAGGCACCGTCTTCGCTAAAGTCGTACTGCCCCACCTTGCCCATGTTCTGACGCTCGCCCGTGGTCACGTTGTACAGCAGCAGATCGGCCGCCCCACCCGTTGGGCTGCCACCCGCGCCAGGGAAAACCGGCGCGCCGTCGGGGGGACCACCGCGACCGCCGCCGCCCGCTGGGGCAGCAGTGCCCGCTTGCATCACCACCCACGTAGGCGCGTCGCTATTGAAGCTGAATCGACGGATGCCGTTGAATTCTTTCTTGTCGCCAGTGGCGAGATTCATCAGGACAAGCTTTGACTGATTGCGAGTAGTGGTGTCGGCCGCTTGCGCGACCGTGTCTCCCGGCGCGCCACCGGGAGCTGCCCCACGTCCGGCCGCGCCACC
>JANLVM010000310.1:0-1764 GCA_031364015.1 Gemmatimonadaceae bacterium | reverse complement strand
CGCGCGCTCCAACGCGACTCCCACGCGGGCCACCGTCCCCTCGTCGAACAATCGCCCGATCAACGTGACCCCATGCGGCACACGCTTCGGCGTGGCGAACCGAGGCAACGGATTCCTGGGATCCGGCGCCCAGTCGCTGCGCGCTTCGGACACGTTGACGAATCCCGTGCGCAGCGTCAGCGCTGGATGCCCCGTGAAGTTCGTGGTCGTGAGTGATTCGTCACGCAGCGACGGCACCAACAACACATCCACCCGTGCAAAGAGCGCGGCGAGTTCGTGCGCGAATCGCCGACGCAATCGGTCAGCCTGCACAAAGTCCACTGCTGTGAGGAAGCGCGACATACGGAACAGGTTGGGCCAGGCATCCGGCACCTGCACCTTCATCGTCCGCGACGTCCCCGACAGCGTCAGTTCCTCAAACGCAGCGGCGGCCTCGGCGAACAGGATCAGCATCAGCGCGTTGTGCGGGATGTCAGGCCACGTCAGGTCTACCGTCTTCATGCCAAGCCTGCGCAGTGATTCAACCGCCGCGCGATCGACTTCGGTGGCCGGCGCCTCGTGCATCCATTTCGGGAAAATGCCGACGCGCAGACCAGACACACTGGCATTCGCGTCGTAGTCCAAATGGCTGGCGACACTCGATACATCACCGGCGTCGGGGCCGCTGATGGCGTTGAGCACCAGCATTGCGTCCTCCACGCCGCGCGTCATCGGCCCCAACTTGTCCAACGACCAGCATAAGGTCATCGCGCCCGTGCGCGGGACGCGGCCGAAGGTCGGACGCAAACCGGTCACTCCACATCGCATGCTTGGGCTGACGATACTGCCGCCCGTCTCGCTCCCGATCGAGAATCCGACCAGACCCGCTGCGGTCGCGGCACCGGGCCCCGCGCTCGAACCCGATGCACCTTCCTCCGGCAGCCACGGATTCATCGTCTGTCCACCAAACCAGATGTCGTTGAGGGCGAGTGCGCCGAGGCTTAACTTGGCAATGAGAATCGCGCCGGCGTCCTCGAGTCGTTTTACCACCGTCGAGTCCTGTTGCGGCACACGATCGCGATATGGTTCAGCACCGTACGTCGTCGCGATACCTGCCGTATCCAGCAGATCTTTCACCCCAAACGGCACCCCGTGCAGCGGGCCGCGATACGTTCCTGCGGCGATCTCCGCATCGGCCGCCTTGGCCCGCTCCAGTGCACGGTCACGCGTTAACGTGATCACCGAACGCAACGTTCCGTCATACTTGGCGATGCGCGCAAGATAGATCTGCGTCAATCGCTCGGACGAAAGCTGACGGCGCTCAATCCAGCGCGAGAGTGACGTCACTGGCGCGAAGGCGATGTCCTCGTCGTTCGTTGGCAACGAACCTGGGTCGCCGGCGCTGCGGACGAATCGATCGGCAGTCGGCGCGCTGAAATTCACCGCCTGCGCGGGGTTCCACACGGTGGCTGGGGAGAGGTCCGCCGGGATCGTTACCACACGCGGTCCGACACGGCGTTCGAGCATTGAGGACAACGTACGACGCCAACTCTCGGCCATCGTCGCGCGGTCATCGGCCGTGTACGACACCTGCGCCAGTTTCTCGGCCGCCGCAAAGTCTGCGGCCGTGACGGACGGACCCGCGCCAGCGGACGTGCCAAAGGCAGGCGGAGCGCCAGGCGTCGAAGAGACAGCCCCTCCGGTCGCGACTGCTGACTGTTCATTGCCACTGCACGCGGCGGCTATTCCGGCCAGTGCAATCGGCGCCGTGATCAAAAACTCGCG
>JANLVM010000235.1:0-1764 GCA_031364015.1 Gemmatimonadaceae bacterium | reverse complement strand
AGACACCATTACGACCGGCGAAGCGCACGCTTACCTCCAGATCGGCCGTGCTGGTGGGATCGCACTTTCGTGTCGTCGATGACCGCTACCTGGTCTACATGTCGGTCGAAGGCACGCTGATGGGAACGACGATCACGGACCTCGATTCTCTTGCATTCGGCCGTTCGGTCTCGCTGGTGCCAATGGTGCGCCGCAGCGGCTACTCCGGCGTCGGGCAGTTCGACATCGCAGACAATGGGACGCTGACGTATATCCCCGGCATCAACGCCGACATTGGCCGGTTAGTGCGACTCACACGCGATGGAAGAACGATAACGCTGCCCGTAGAAGCAGCCGCATTTCTCCGCTTCTCGCCGAGTCCCGATGGACGTCGATTAGCCACCGTCGCGCAGGGTCTTCAGCAGCAGGAGCTCAAGATCCTTGACCTCGAAGGCAGAAGTCAGGAGACGCTCGACACGGCGTTTTTCATCGGTGCACCCGCGTGGAGTCCTGATGGACGCGCGCTCGCGTATCGCCGGAGCGACGATCCCGATGAAGAGTCCTTGCTCCTGCGTCAACTCGACTCTCCCGACCGCCCGATTTCGTTACTGTCAAATCGCCCACCACGCCCGCTGCAGGTATCCTCATGGATCGCTCCCGACTTCCTCCTCGTCGGTAGTTTGTCGTCAACGTCCGGGGCGGTCATCGTCAATCCCACACGCACCCCCGCAACCATCGACTCCGTCGGCATCGCCGCTTACTTCGTGTCCATCTCACCCGACCGACGGTGGATTGCCTATCAGAGTGGCGGCGTGACCGGCGTGCACCTCGAGCCGTGGCCCGCGCGCAATCGGCACTATCTCGTCGATGCCGAAGGCACGGAACCGCGCTGGGCCTCCGACTCTGAGCTCGTATACCTATCGCAACACCGGTCGGCGGGGGTGATCGCGGCGTCGATCTACCGCACGCGCATCGATCCGAACGCGAGCGCACCGGTCGGAAGCAAGGAGTTGATTGCTCGCGATCCCCGCTTTGCGGATACACCCGGCTGGTCGCTCGCGCCCACGGCGGGCGGGGACGTGATCTATCTGCAGTCGCCGTCGGAAAACCTCGGCTTCTACCTGCGTGTCATCCCCGACTGGGTCAAACAGATGAAGCGCGCAGTGGACGCTGCCAACCGATGATCAACGTCGTGGAGCTCCTTACGACGGCACTCGCCGACCGTTACACCATCGAGCGGGAGCTTGGCGCGGGCGGCATGGCGACCGTGTATCTCGCGCACGACATCAAGCATGATCGCCACGTCGCGATCAAGGTGCTGCATCCCGATCTTGGCGCGGCACTCGGCGGCGAACGCTTTCTCTCGGAGATTCGCACCACCGCGCGGTTGCAGCACCCGCACATCCTGCCGCTGCTCGACAGCGGCGAGGCCGATGGCCTGTTGTACTACGTCATGCCATTGGTGACCGGCGAGACGCTGCGCGCGCGGCTCGAACGCGAGCGCCAATTGCCGATCGACGACGCGGTGCGCATTGCCCGTGAAGTCGCGAGCGCGCTGGACTACGCGCATCGTCAACACGTCATCCATCGCGACATCAAGCCCGAGAACATCCTGCTGCACGATGGTTCTGCCATCGTCGCGGATTTCGGCATCGCGCTCGCGGTGCAGAGCGCTGGCGGTGCGCGCATGACGCAAACTGGCCTCTCGTTAGGCACGCCGCACTACATGAGCCCCGAGCAGGCCATGGGGGAACGGGTCATCGATGCCCGCAGCGATGTGTACGC
>JANLVM010000169.1:0-8412 GCA_031364015.1 Gemmatimonadaceae bacterium | reverse complement strand
ACCGTTCTGATTGGTGGTCTGCTGTTCGCCCGTGATCGTCCCACCGCCGGAGGCGACGCTAAACAGCACGACCACGCCGGACACGGGGTTCGCGAACGCATCTTCAGCGCGTATCGACGGTGGCTCCGCCACGTTGGTGTTTACCGTGGCCGTTTGTGTACTCGGACTCTGGCGGACAAGACTCGCCACTGGCCCGGCCGCCGCCTGCGCCGTAAACGTGATAACCGGCACGCCGTCGGCCGAGGCGGTGAGTGTTTGCGTGCCCGCGACGGTGCCAAGGCTCCACCCTCCAGACAACGCAACGCCCGTGGCGTCGGTGAGGGTCGAATCGGACATGACAACGCCGCTGTTGGCGCCCACACGCCAGCGCACGCGCAATCCCCTGATGCCCTGCCCCTTTGCGTCGAGGATCTGCACGCGTGGCTCGGGCGTTGTCAGCGCGCCCACCGTTCCATTGACTTGCAGCGTACTGCCGCCCGTCGGAGCAAAGGTGGTCGGAACGGGAGGCCCGTCGCCGCCGCCGCATGCCTGCATCGCCAACGCGACAGCAGTGCCGCAAACGAGTCGGCCCACCAAAGCGATCGTGCTGGATCGAAGCATTCCTGTGAGAGTCGAAGGGAAGAACACGTAGTCCGAGGGTTACCGCTTTGCTGTGCTCACTACCAATATTCTCCGATGCGCATTCCTGTCGAGAGCTTTCGCCTCCCGAATGGCCTTCACGTGGTGCTGTCGGAAGATCACACGACGCCAATCGTCGCGGTCAATCTGTGGTACCACGTCGGCTCGGCCAATGAACGGCTTGAGCGGACGGGTTTTGCTCACCTGTTCGAACATATGCTGTTTCAGGGATCGGAACAGGTGGACGCCAACGAGCACTTCGAGCTGGTGCAGCGGGCGGGAGGCACGCTCAACGGGTCGACCTGGCTGGATCGCACCAACTACTACGAAACGCTACCGTCCAACCAACTGGCCCTGGCGCTCTGGCTGGAAGCGGACCGCATGGGGCGCTTCCTCCCGGGACTAACACAACAGAAGCTCGATACCCAACGCGATGTTGTGAAAAACGAACGGCGCTGGTCGGTGGACAATCAGCCCTACGGAACGTGGTGGGAAAAGCTGCCGGAACTCTGTTTTCCCGAAGCGCATCCGTTTCACCACTCGCTGATCGGATCGATGCAACACCTCTCGGACGCGTCACTTGAGGACGTGGCCGACTTTTTCAAGACGTACTACACACCGGACAACGCCGTACTCACCATAGCCGGTGATCTGGATCACACCGAAGCGGTGCGTCTGGTAAATGAGTATTTCGGACCGATCCCGCAAGGTGCGCCACGCCCGGCGTTGCGCGACATGACGGTCCCGACCACCTTCGGAACAACGCTGCGGGAGGTCGTGACCGATGCGATTGCGCTGCCGCGCTTGTTTGTGGCGTGTCGCACGCCGGTGTTTGGCAGCGATGGCTATTACGCGGCGAGTCTCGCGGCGGCGATTCTGGGACTGCGAACGGGCAGCCGCCTGGAACAGTCGCTGGTGCGCACCCAACGCGTGGCATCTCAAGCCAGCGCGTTCACCTACGATTTGGCCAAGGGCAGCGATTTGTTGATTGTCGATGCGACAGCGCATGGTGATGTTTCCGCCGAACAGCTCGAACGCGCGGTCGTGGCCGAGCTGGATCGAATCCACCTGGACGGCGTTACCGAGATGGAGGTCGCGCGCGCCCGTGCGCTGATCGAAACGAGTTTCGTGACGGGGTTGCAATCGGCCGCCGAGCGCGCTGATCAGCTGTCGCGTTTCGCGACGTACTTCGGCGACGCGAATCTCGCCAATGAGCAAGTCACGCGCTATCAGGGTGTGACCGCCGCTGATGTATCGAAACTCACGCGCGAACGATTGGGTCCGGACAACCGCGCGCTGCTGCTGTACGTGCCGGCGCCGCCGCAAGCGCTGGATGTCGAAGTCGACGTGGCTGGTGAAGCGGTGACCGCGTGAATACGCCGTCGATCGAAACGGCACAGGCGCCGCCAGCGCGTCCAGGTGCGGGAACACCGCGCCCGTATCGGTTTCCGCATTTCGAGACACGCATTCTGGCCAACGGACTGCGCATATTGGTCGCGCCGATCCACGCATATCCCGTGGTGACGATACTCGCCGTAATCGAGGCCGGTGCCACACGCGATCCGCGTGACGCTGAGGGTGTCGCGCAGCTCGCGACGCGCGCCCTCAACGAAGGCACGCGAACGATGACCGCCCTGGAATTGGCGCAACGCCTCGAAATGCTGGGCAGCACGCTGGATACGGGCGCGGATTGGGATTCGGCCATCGTGCAACTCACCGCACTCGCGTCGCGTGTTGGTGACGGGTTCACGGTGTTGGCGGAGGTGCTGCGTGAACCGGCGTTCCCGGAATACGAACTGGAGCGACTGCGCGCCGAACGGCTGTCTGACCTCGCCCAGTTGCGCGCCGAGCCTCGTGGGCTTGCCGATGTCTTCTTCTCGCGCCTGCTGTATTCGCCGAGCTCCCGCTTTGCGCGATTGGCTGGCGGCGATGAGGCGAGCATGAAGCAGGTGAGTCGCGATCGCGTGACAGCCTATCATCAGGCGTACTACCGACCGCGCTCGACCGCGCTGATTATTGCGGGCGACATTACGATCGAGGAAGCTGAACGGCAGGTCTCGCGGTGCTTCGCGGACTGGAGCGGTGACGCCGTCGCGGTGTCGGAGCCCATTGATACGCAGCGGTTTCAGGATGCCCGCGTGCACATCGTGCACAAGGCTGACGCCCCGCAGTCGGAGCTCCGGGTTGGGCATGTTGGCGTTCCGCGCGCGCACGCCGATTACTTCCCGCTGGTGGTCATGAATGCCATCCTGGGCGGGCTGTTCTCATCACGACTGAATCTCAACCTGCGGGAAGAGCACGCGTATACCTACGGCGCGCATTCGGCGTTTGACTGGCGTCGGGCCGCGAGTCCGTTCGAGATCTCGACCGCCGTAGAAACGGCCGTGACGGCCGATGCGCTGCGCGAAATCATGACCGAGTTTGCACGCATACGTGAGGCGCCGGTGACCGAGTCGGAATTGTCCTTGGCGACGAGTTACTTGATTGGTGTCTTCCCCATTCGGTTCGAATCGACGGCCGCCGTCGCGGGTGGTTTGGCAAACGTCGAAATCTTTCGTCTTCCCGGCGACTACTTCGACACGTATCGCGACCGCGTGCGCGCGGTCTCGGCGGCGGACGTTTTGCGTGTCGCGCGCGCGCATCTCGATCCGACGCGACTTCAGGCGGTAGTGGTTGGCGATGCCGACGCTATTCGCGAATCCCTGAACGCGCTTGGCTTGGGACCGGTGACCGTGTACGATCCTTCCGACGCGGAGTCGCCGGTCGAGCCGACTGGCAACAACTCCTGAATCGTCTGCCCTCTCATCCGTTTCCTGTGCCTGCGAAGAAGACCCAGCGTACCGTCGTCACGAAGACCACGAAGACCACGAAGATCGCGAAGATCGCGAAGACGATCACCAAGCAGGCTGCGAAGAAGGCTCCGGCAAAAAAATCCACCGCGCGCGTATCGCCGCTGTACGAGGTGCGTCGCTCCCGCATACAAGGGCGCGGTGCGTTCGCCCTCCGCGCTATTCGTACGGGGCAGCGCGTGGACGAGTATGTCGGCGAACGCATCTCGCATGAAGAGGCCGATCGCCGCTATGACGACAGCAACGGCCGTCATCATACCTTCTTGTTTGTGCTGGACAAGCACACGGTGCTGGATGCGCGTTACGGGGGGAGCGACGCGCGCTACCTCAATCACTCGTGCGATCCAAACTGCGAATCCGTCATTGAGAACGAACACGTCTGGATCAAGGCGACCAAGCCGATCAAGCCAGAAACGGAACTCGTCTACGACTACCGATTCGACTGGCAGGACGAATTCGAACCGGACGACATTCGTTACTACGCCTGCCGCTGCGGCACGGCCAAGTGCCGCGGGACGATTCTGCTGGTGCCGCGTTATCTCAAAGAGACGGTGCGGAAATGGCTGGCCGGCGATGACGTGCGGAAGCCGCGGAAGCCGCCACGGAAGGTCGCCAAGAAGGCGCGTCGGTGACGAATCCGGGCCAGATATCCAGCATGCGTGTCTATAACGGGCGCGTGATTTCGCTGGATATCGATGAGGTTCGGTTTCCCGATGGTTCGATCGGCTCGTTGGAAATGGTGCGGCACCCGGGTGCGAGCGCGGTGGTACCGCTATTGGACGCGGACGCCGACGATCCAGAGGTATTGCTCATCCGGCAGTACCGCTACGCGGCAAATGGTTATCTTTATGAAATCCCCGCTGGCCGATTGGACGTCGGGGAATCCCCAATGGAATGCGCACACCGCGAACTGTCCGAGGAAACCGGATACCGTGCTGAACGTGTCGAACAGCTGTTCACCATGTATACGACGCCGGGCTTTACCGACGAGAAGATCCATCTCTTTCTCGCCACAGGGCTTACGGCCGGAGAATCGCACAGGGAAGCCGACGAATTCATGGAGTTGGTGCCTACCAAAATGTCCCGGGCACTGTCCATGATCGAGCAAGGAGAAATCCAGGATGCCAAAACGGCGCTTGCTTTGCTCTTTGCCGCAGGATTTCGCCTCGGCTGAGCTCGGTTGGTACTAGGGTGTTGTCCTCGAAGAGTGTCCTCTTTTCGGGACCAAGATCTGAATTCGGCCGAGCGTCGTAGATAGTGATGAGCGGCACTGAACTTCTAAACCGTTTCTCCATATGTACTTGGGAAGATCGGTTCCGGAATGTTCCGTGGGGTTCTCGGCGGCACGAGAGGTGCCTATTGAATGGATGCGTGGCGAGATGATCTGCCGGAACGTCCGGTGGCAGTTTCGCTGGCGCCGTAAACTTTGAGTTCACGTCACTGATGAAGGAGGGCTCGACTGATGGCCGAACTTGCTCGCACGCTCACAACCCCGCATCCCCAAGCCGCGCCGGTACGCGAGCATTTGCGCTCGCTGGAGGATGGAGAGGTGGTGTCCGCGTTCCTTGGAGGCGAGGAACGTGCGTTTGAAGAGCTGGTCAACCGCTATCAGGGTCGGTTGCTGAACTTCGTCTATCGTACCATTGGCGACCGCGATCGGGCGGAAGATCTGGTGCAGGAAGTCTTCATTCGGGTCTATCGCCACATCGGTCGATTCGATCGCTCGAAGAAATTCTCCACGTGGATTTACACGATCGCCTCGAATCTGGCCAAGAACGAACTGCGCAATCGGTCGCGCAATCCGCTGGTGCTCTTCCAGACGATCAAGGCGAAGTTCGAGGACGACGAGCGTCCGCTGCAGTTCGAGGACGTCCACACGCGCCCCGACGACCTGTTTCGCAAGCGTCACCTGCGGGAGATGGTCGAACAGTCCGTCTCGAAACTGCCAGCCCATCATCGCGAGGTATTCGTACTTCGCGAGCTGGAGGGGAAGTCGTATGAGGAGATCGCCGAGATCACCGGTGTGAACCTTGGTACGGTGAAGTCGCGCCTCAATCGCGCGCGCACCGCCTTTGCAGATATTATCGCGCCGCTGGTTCGCTAACGCGGGGTACCGCCCCAGTCGGGCGGG
The DNA here is from genome assembly GCA_031364015.1 of Gemmatimonadaceae bacterium. GTDB lineage: Bacteria > Gemmatimonadota > Gemmatimonadetes > Gemmatimonadales > Gemmatimonadaceae > Gemmatimonas. Next base: position 2,814 of record JANLVM010000169.1, on the reverse strand, counting down.
CATCCCAAAAGTCGGAAAACCCCTCGCCGGGATTGCCTCGGCGGGGGGTTGCGCGTATCGGTACTGTAAGCGCGAGCCGGAACCGCGTTTCCGCCAGCGGGTATCCTGCCGTGCACGCCTCTCGGGTTCACCCGAGCGAACGCGCCCCACCCGAACCAGAACCGATGACGCTGTTGATGGCACCAATGGACTGTCGCAACTTCCGCAAACATCACCTGTCGTATCTCGACGATACGCTCTCGGGCGATCAGATGGCTGCCGCCCAGCGCCACATCCTCGCGTGCGACGGCTGCGCGGCACACGATACCATGGTTCGGCGATCGTTGATCGTTGCCCGGAACATGCCCTCGATTGAGCCTTCGACGGCGTTTCAGGAGCGCCTCCAGGCTCGACTCGCCGAATGCCGACTGGAGCGCGTCACGCAATCGGGCGCAAACGATGGCGTGTTCAATCGACGCAACGGTCTTGAGTTCATGCCATTTCCGGGTCATCAGACCGGTTGGCGCTCGCCGCGCACGCTGGTCGCGATTGCCGCCAGTGCCGTGATTGGTGTACTGGTGTGGCGCGGCGCGATGCCGGCCCACGCGCCCCTCATGGCGATGGATCCGGTGATCGCTACGGAGCCCGCTCGCCCCGAAATCCGCTCTGTCTCCCCGGCGCTGCTGCAGGCAATGGCCACCGGGAGCTCGGTGTGGCCCGCGGCGATGCTCATTGACGACATGCCGACGCAGTTTGTGAATGTGGAATACACAATGATGCTGGACAGTCGCTAGTCGCGGCTCCCTGCGCGTCAGGGGCGTGTTCCCGACACGTTCCTAGACTCGTTCCGGTGGTGGCCTTGCGCAACGTATCTTTGGGGATCATGACTCCCCGCGCCGAGCGCCCAACCACCACCGCCCGTGAAGCCTCCCCGCAGCGCACAGTGCTCGCGGCCACGCAATCGCGGGTGTTTGCACCCGTGTACTACCTGTACGGCGACGACGACTACCTGAAAGATGTTGCCGTGCGCGAGTTGCTCGACGCGGCGATCGATCCGTCTACGCGTGACTTCAATTGCGAGATTCGCCGCGGCGGAGATCTGGACGCGGAAACACTGAGCAGTGTGTTGGCGACCCCTCCGATGCTGGCCGAACGACGCGCGGTGGTGCTACGCGACGTGGACGCGCTCAAGAAGGCTTCACGGGCGCAGCTTGCTCACTACCTCGTGCGCCCAGCGAGCGACACGCTGTTGCTGCTCACGAGTCTCGCCGGCACCAAGCCCGACCCCGCGCTAATCAAAGCATCGACCGCGCTGGAGTTTGCTCCATTGTCTCCTGAGCGGATTCGCAAGTGGATCGCGCATCATGCCTCGACGGTGCTGTCCATGGCTATTACCGACTCGGCCGCCGAGTTGATGCAACAAGCCGTGGGCAATGACTTGCATATGTTGGCCGCTGAGCTCGACAAGTGTGCGAGCTACGCGCTGGGTGCGCATGAACGCAACCGACCTGACGCGAGTGACACAACAACAGCGCACGCCAACCCCGTGATTGACGTCGACGCGGTCACCGCCGTGGTGGGCGTGCGCCGCGGTGAGACCGTGACCGATTTACTCGACGCGGTCGCTCGCCACGATGCCGCTCTGGCGATCACACTGGTTGCGCACGTGCTGGCCCAACCCAAAGTCACGGCGGTGCAGGTCGTCATGATGCTCAGTACGCAGGCGTTTGCGTTGGCGTTTGGTTGCGCGCGACGCGATGGCGGCCTGCCCACGAATCGTCTGCCTGCCGAATACTTCGCGTTTCTCAAGGAGACGGGTGGCTATCCAGGTCGTCCGTGGGGCGAAGCGGCATCGGCGTGGACGAAAGTCACCGATCAGTGGAGCGCCGCCGCGTGCGAGCGGGCACTGGCGCTGTTGCTGGACGCCGATATTGCGCTCAAAGACACTACGGTGTCGAATGCCGAGCAAACGCTGATGTCTCTGGTGCTGTCATTGTGCGCGCTGCGCGGACGTCGCCGGAGCGCCGCATGATGATGCGCGCCACGATGCTGTTGCTCCTCTTGGGAGCGAGTGCCCGGTATGTCCACGCGCAAGCGTCGGCTGGGATGACGTCAGCCGTGGGTCGCGCGCGCAGTCTCGTGGACGGCGGTGATGGTGCCGGCGCACGCACGCTGCTCGATTCGCTTGTTGCCCGGGCTGAACCGTCGTCGGACGATATGGCCGAAGCGCTATACTGGCGTGCTGTGTTGAGTGAGCGCGCGGCCGACGGCGAGCGCGACTGGAAGCGACTGGTGGTGGAGGCGCCACTCGCGCCGCGGGTGCCGGACGCGTTGCTGCGTCTGGGCGAGCTGGAGATTCTGCGCGGACGTCCGGCGGTGGCGCGCGCACACTTCGAGCGAATCGTGCGCGACTTTGCTGATTCGCCGCCGCACGTCAACGCAATGATCTGGATTGCGCGCAGTTACTTCGAAGAACGCGACCTCGCGCGCGCGTGCGAAGCCTCCAATGCGTTGCGATCGCGTAATATCCCTGACGGCGAATTGCGACTGCAGGCCGATGACCTGCGGGGGAGATGCGTGACTGCAGTTGGAAGTACGGCCACGGCCGTGGCAGGACCAACCACCGCCGTCGTCGTGCCCCCAACTGCGGTTTTCTCCCTGCAGTTTGCGGCGTACGATACGCGCGCCCAGGCGACCGCACTGGTTTCGCGTCTGGCCAAGCGCGGCATCAAGGCGCGCTTCGACGGCGATCGCAAACCATTTCGTGTGCGCGCCGGACGCTACGAGACACGCGCTGAGGCAACGGCGATGCTGGCGCGACTCAGGAAGCAGGGG
>JANLVM010000142.1:0-2854 GCA_031364015.1 Gemmatimonadaceae bacterium | reverse complement strand
ATGCGTTCCGCGATAATAGCCGCCCCAACGTGCCATCACTCCATTGCCAGCCCACTCCAGCCATTGCCGACCAACGCACTCCGCAGGACATTCCCTCTGGTGCCGTCCCCAACATCGTCATTCATGAAACGCGCCCTCTCGCTCCTCCTCGTCGCCATGTGCGCCGCACCCCTGCACGCCCAAAGCCCACTCGGCGATTGGCCGCAGCACTCGCGCCAGCGCCCACACCCGCCCATCCAGACACCCGGACCGGTCGCCGCAGTCAAGGCACCCGCCGACGCGATCGTGCTGTTCGATGGCACATCGATGGCCAAGTGGACGCACGGCGATGGCGCTCCCGCGAAATGGCGCGTGGTCGACGGCGCATTCCAGGTCGTACCCAGAACCGGCACGCTCACCACACGCGACAGCTTTGGCGATGTACATCTGCACATCGAATGGATGTCACCGAAACCCGCCGTCGGCAAAGACCAGGATCGCGGCAATAGCGGTGTGTTCTTTGGCGGCGGACGCTATGAAGTGCAAATTCTCGACTCGTACGACAACATCACCTACGCCGATGGACAGGCCGCGTCCGTGTACGGCCAGTATCCGCCAACGGTGAATGCCAGCCGGCCGCCGGGCGAATGGCAAAGTTACGATATCGTGTACCATCGCCCACGCTTTAACGCCGCCGGCAAGTTACTGTCGCCCGCACGACTCTCGGTCACCCACAATGGCGTCCTCGTGCAGGACGACGTGAAGCTCGTGGGCCCCACCGCCAACGGATCGCGACCACCGTACGAAGCACACCCCGATCGTCTGCCAATTTCGCTGCAGGATCACGGACATCCCGTGCGCTTTCGCAACGTCTGGATGCACAACCTGGAGTAACCGCGATGCCCCGCCTACATCTTTGTTCCGCGCTCATCGTGTGCGCGATGGCCACCTCGTCAGCATACGCACAGTCGGTGCAGTATCGCTCACCGGCCGGCGTAGAGTATCGCGCCCAATCCGACACGGGCCCTATCGCCCGCGCGCGCACTGCACTCGACGCCGATCCGCGCAACGTGCAACGCGTCATCGCACTCGGCGTTGCACAATCGGGGGCGCGACAGTTCCGCGAAGCCATCGAAACCTTCACCCGCGGACTCGCCATCGCACCCAACGATGCGATGCTTTATCGCTGGCGCGGTCATCGCTACATCTCCGTGCGCGAGTTCGACAAGGCGCAATCCGATCTCACGCGCGGGCTTCAACTCGACAGCACCAACTACGGCATCCTCTTTCACCTGGGCGTGCTACGCTTTATCCAGGGCGACTTCAACGCCGCGTCCGCACTGTTCACCAAGGCACAGCCTCGAGCACCCGACGGCGGCGAATTAGCTGGCAGCACAGATTGGTTGTGGATGTCGCTGTCACGAGCCGGGCGCGCCGCCGACGCGAAGACCATGCTGGCCCGAAAACTCGACACACTGCCCACCACTCCAGGATACGCGTACGTGTCGCGCCTCAAGCTCTACCGTGGCGCACTCACCCCCGAAACGCTCTTTTCACCCGCCGATACCGCCGACGTACAAGTGGCGACGCTGAGCTACGGCTTGGGTAACTGGTACCTGGCACAGGGCGACTCTGCGAAGGCCAAAGCCGCCTTCCAGCGCGCGGTGAAAAGCGGCGGATGGCCGGGGTTCGGATTTATCGTTTCAGAAGTGGAGTTGGCGCGAATGTCAAGGTAGGCGCTGAAGCCCCAAACTGGGTAGATTGAGGGACTCTCACACGGGTGACACGCAATGAAGGGATTCGAGTTCGAAGCCGAAGGACGCCAGTACACCTGCTCAGTCATCGAGCGAAAAGGCATTGGTGCCTCGACATGGTGGTGGTTCTCGGTTTCCGGCGACATGCAGAATTACGCGCCCTTCATGGCGGCGAATGGCGATACGCGCGCCTCGGTGCAAGAACGCGTGCTGCAGTACTACAACAACCGGCTGTTCCAGCTTTCACAGCCCACGCAGCGCGGTTCACATTGGGCCAAACGCAACGTACCGGCGGCCCAGCCCGCGCAGCCCGCGCCCGAAGTCACCGGAGCGGTTTAGACGTATCGCGCGCGGATCGCATCGTCGTCGATCCGCGCGCGCAGTGTGTTGTGTTATGACGCAGCCAACAGTTGCGCGTATCGCGGCAAATCCACGTTGCCGCCGCTGACAATCACGCCGACGCGCTTGCCCTGTAGCGGCAGACCGCCATGGCACACGGCGGCGTAGCTCAGACAGCCCGTCGGTTCCACAACGAGCTTCATGCGTTCCGCGTAGAAGCGCATCGCGCTCACCAACTGCGCATCCGTCACGGTCAGTATGTCCTCGACATCTCGACGGATAATCGTAAACGTCAACGGACTTAACGCCTGCGTTTGCGCACCATCGGCGATAGTCTTTGGCGTGTCGATGCGCACAATTGCCCCACTCCGCAACGACTGCTGCGCATCGTTACCCGCCTCAGGCTCTACGCCAATCACTTTGCAGTTCGCCGACAGCGCCCGCGCCGCCAGCGCGCACCCGCTCAATAACCCACCACCTCCGGTGCAGACGAACAGATAGTCCAGTTCGCCCACCTCTTCGAACAGTTCCTTGGCGGCGGTGCCCTGTCCGGCAATCACATCGGGATGATCGAACGGCGGAATGAGTGTCATTCCTCGCTCGGTCGCGACGTTGCGCGTGAGCACCTCGCGATCTTGTGTGAAGCGATCGAACAGGATCACCTCACCACCATACCCGCGCGTGGCATCAATCTTCGCCTGCGGTGCATCCAGCGGCATGAGAATCACCGCCGGCATGCCCAGCAGACGCGCTGACAGCGCAATCGCCTGCGCATGATTGCC
>JANLVM010000109.1:0-1712 GCA_031364015.1 Gemmatimonadaceae bacterium | reverse complement strand
CGCGAATTTCGATGACTTCGAAAGTCGGCTTGGCACCGGCCAGCGTGGCGGTCACCGTCACCGGAAGGATGGCGGTGGAACCAGATGTCACGAGCCCGAGCGAATCGACACGTCCTTCAAATCGCGCCGAGCCGCCAAGTCGATAACGGAAGATGACGCCCGGAATAACGTTGCCTTGCGCATCACGCGCTTCGGCGCGGAGACGAAGGGTGTCGCCGGCGGTCATGGTGCGGCTGGCGGGCGACACCACGATGCGAGCGATGGCGGGCGGTTGCTGGGCGGTCAACGAGCTGAACGGCAGCGTGAGCAGTGCAACGAGACGTTTCATGGTAGGTCAGTCGGTGTTTATGAAGCGGTAGAGCACGCGAATGAGTCGGTAGGCATCGGGCATGGCATCGCGTGTGAACTCCACCGCGTAGGGCGAGACGAGTCGCACTTCGCGAAACGCGGTGGCGACTTCCGGAATGGTCGGATCTCTGAACTCCATCCGTACGATATACTGCGGTAGGCGCTCCGGTGTGCCACGTTTCGCGCCTGCCACGCTTTCCTTCGCGGCGGTTTGGATTTCGCGGCGTGTGTCGGCGAGCGGACGGAGCTCCACGGCGCGCGAGTTGATGGCGCGTTTTACGACCACGCCCCGTACTCCCGGCACGGTAGCTCGCTGCTCCTCCACGGCGACGTCGTCGCCAGTGACCATGACCACTGGAACACCAAACCACTGCGCCAGAATGGCGTTCATTCCGCCTTCACCGACCGACTTGCCGTTGATAGTCAAGTCCCGAACGACGCCCGATCCGGTGTGTGCGAAGATACCGCGCGGTGAGCTGGCCTTGGCATGGTAACCGACGAAAATGACGGCGCCGAACGATTCGTCGAGCCCTTCCATCATGCCATGGCGCTTGAAGCTGTGGCTGATAAGGCGCGCGCGAGGATCGAGGTCTTCAGGAAGGATATTACGCTGGCTGCCATGCGAATCGTTGACCAGCACGTCGGTCGCCCCGCCTTCGTACGCACCCCGAACCGCAGCGTTTACGTCCTCCACCATCAACTTTCTGGCTCGGCCGTACTCCGCGCCGGTCGCGGCCGTTTGATTATCCGAATTGATGCCGCTAATGCCCTCGAGGTCGGCGGAGATGTAGACTTTCAGTGGTCGCTGTGCGGCGAGCGTAGGCGGCGCGATAACGCCGAGCGTGACACACAGTGCAGTCAGGGCGGGCAGGACACGACGCATGAGATCTCCGGAAGCGGCGAGAAAGGTGTGGCGACGATTCTGGCGCCAGGTGCGGAGTGAAGCAAGTCAAACGTCGCATGCAATGTCCTTCATCAGAGTTGCCCATGACGATCACTCGCTTCAAGCCTCGCCGCCTCGCGAATGGAACCCTCGCGCTGGCACTGCTGGCCGTCCCGGTCATCGCGGTACGCTCCCTTCAGGTCCCCTCGCCGCGAGAGAAGTCCATTGGCACGCTCAGCGCCACGGTCGGGATGAGCGTGGCTCGCATGGCGCACACGGCAACCGCACTGCCTGACGGACGAGTACTGGTTGCCGGCGGCTTCACCAGCGAAGAGAACGCTTCGCGCAGCGCGGAAGCGTATGAGCCCGGCGCAGGGCGTTTCTCGGCGCTGTCCCGAATGATCACTGTACGCTACAGTCATACCGCTACCCTTCTGCCGAACGGCAAGGTGCTGATTTCCGGTGGCTATGCCGCGGGGGC
>JANLVM010000098.1:0-13930 GCA_031364015.1 Gemmatimonadaceae bacterium | reverse complement strand
TCGTTGATTAGCGCCGGGTCGAGATGGCCCCCGGCGTTGGCGGCGAAATGGTCAGTCATGCTTTAATCTGTTATGAAGTCATTTGGATTTAAATTTTGAACACAGAGTAGAAAATAAAATAGAATTTATGCACATTTAAATGCAGTCTCGTGTTTTTGCCCGAGCCGATTCCTGCGGCGATCGAGCCGAGTTTCGAGGCGTTGCTCCCGAGTGCGTTTGCGGAGCCGGTGCCGTTTACGATGGGAGATGTCGGGTAGGCGGGTGATGGTGTTCTAAGACGGGAGACGGGAGAATGAAAGACGGGAGACATCCAGTTCGCTGGGTGTCTCCCGTCGTTGGGTCTGAGCCTCCCCTTCTGGAACCACGATGGACACGAGGATACCGTGGTCATAGGAGCTCGCCCCCCTCACATTGAGGGGAGCTGTCGCATCCGCTCCAGTATCAGGTCGTCGACACCTTCGAACAGTGGCTGAAGGGACGCGATGTGGGAGCGAATGGCTGAGACGACTCTTGGGATTCCCACGAGCGCGCGGCAGCGCCCTGCGAGCGTCTCTCTCACGTTCTGATCGGCGGCGGCCACTTCGCTCGCCAATTGTGGTCGTGTGGCGAACATTGCAACGATATCCGAAAGATCTTTGCTGGTGATCGGCGATGACGCGCCACGATCTTGATATGCGCCGCTCTTGAGCAAGAGCAACCCCACCGCACTGGCGTGGCGTACGACCGGCGGGAGATCCGTTTCAACCGCGTGATCGACAACCCAGAGATCGTCTGCGCTTCCGGTTCCACCCAGATGCGAGCCGCACGACACGCAGTCGAAGATCACCCCATTCGGTGCGCGCCACCGATCGGCGTGGCTTCGGTCGCCCGTCACATTGCGAAAGCCTTGCACACGCAGAGCCTCGTCCAGTTCGAACTTGTCGCCGTATGACGTCGTTGCGGTCACCGCATCGACGTCGTTGGTCGCGCGCGACGTAGCGAGCACGTGTTCTTCTGTCTCCATCAGCGGTAGCAGCGACGCCCCGATAAACACCACTCTCCGCCGCAGTCTGTCGCCTAGCTGTTCCGCGACTTGCACCAACCGACGAACCGCGGGTGCCTCGAGTCGACCGGGCAACGCACCATAGTCGCGCGAAACGTTAGTCATCGCCCCAATGCGCCGAGGCGCTTCGCGAGCATGCCTCCGGCCACTTCGCGATCGCGTGCGGTGCCTGCGCGAATCGCATCTACGAGTGCGAGCAGATCATAGAGCTGCGGGGCGTGCTCGGCGAACAATGCGGCGCCGGGAATGAGCGGCTTGAGCCCTTCGCCGACTACCGTGCCACTCGGCGAGGGCCAAACGAGCGGGTCGACGTCGCCATTGAGGACGCTGTGCAGTACCGGAGCACTGTGGGCGGTCGGAACTCCGCGCTGTCGACGAGATCGGTGCGGGGGGAACGAGTAGCGCGCACCGTGCAGGAGAAACTCCTCGAGCGCAGAGAGGTTGACTTCATGTTGTGCCCCTCGCGAATGAACGAGGCCTGCCGCGTTCAGTCGCTTGACCGAGGCATGTGCGGTGCTCGGACTAACGCCGAGCTCACCGCCGAGCTCGGCGAACGTCGGACCGGGACGTCCGGCCAGGCTCAGGGCGACTGGGATATCGATTGGTTGAAGTACCGTCGACATATTGGCCAAGGCGTTCGGCGTTCGGCTATACCATATCTACGTGATAAATAACATCTTACAGAATGATTCGCAACTCACATTCGCCCTATCGGAATACGGCTAAACGCGAGGGCGACGTGATGGTCGCCCGAAGTTCAATACATCCGGCAGCGGCCTCAAATGGCACAAGGAGAACATCATCATCGGCCATCTGATTCCGGCCGGTACGGGTATGTACCGGTATCAGGAAGTGGACGTCGAGTCGGACGCGTTGCCCGAGCCCGAGCCGATTCCTGCGGCGATCGAGCCGAGTTTCGAGGCGTTGCTCCCGAGTGCGTTTGCGGAGCCGGTGCCGTTTACGATGGGAGATGTCGAGTAGGCGGGTGATGGTGTTCTAAGACGGGAGACGGGAGAATGAAAGACGGGAGACATCCAGTTCGCTGGGTGTCTCCCGTCTTGTTCTGCCCGTTACAACGGGTGCGACGATCCGCACCCCTGCCGTCGTCGGAAGGGTGTTGGAGCTGGAGCTATGGTTGCCAGTGCAGGCGAGCACCTACGAAGAACTGTCGAGCGAAGGCTGGCGTGAACAGCGCTGGCCGTTGATTCAACAGGTTGTTCACCCCCACGGATAGCTCCGAGATGTTGGTGAGCATCACGCGGGATTGTGCGTCGAGCGACAGCATGGCGCCCTGGTGTTCAACCACCGCCAATGCGCCGGCTGCGTTTTCACCGATGACGGGCGCGCGGGACGAGTAGCGGAGACTCGCATCGCTGGTCAGACCCGCAAGCAGTCCCCATCGCTGGGCTACCGTGGCGCGCGCGGTGTGTCGGGCACGACGCGACAGGGGCAGCGCGCTCTCGCGGTCCCGCGTGTCCAGCAACGCATAGCCGACGCTCGCATCCCATTGATGGTACGCATACCGCATCGAGCCTTCAATTCCGCGCGTCACCGCAGAGGCGATATTCACGTTTTGGTAAATGAGGTAGCCGGCGAGATTTCGTCCCTGCAACCGCGTGTCGATAAGATTCGAGAGCGCGTTGTGATAGGCTTCGAGTTCAATCGCCATGTGTGAGGTTGGCGCGTACGTCACGCCGAGGCCGCCGCTCGTCGACGACTCCGCCTGCAACCCCTCGTTGCCCACCACCGTGTAGCCACCGCTGGCGTTGAGAAACGTGTACCGCATCTCCTTGAACGACGGCGCACGAAAACCGCGCGCGAGGGTGCCGCGCAAACGCCACGTGGGTGTGGTTTCCCAGAGGGCGCCAACCGAGGGATTGACCGAGGCGCCCCAGAGCGAGCTGTTGGTGGCGCGCAGACCCGCATTCACGAGCCACGACCCTGCACGCACCGCGTCGCGGGCGAAGACCTCGGCCACATTGTCCTCCGCGCTACTCCCGGAAACCTTGCCTGGCGACTTGATGTAGCGCGTGGAAAACTGCGAACCCACGTCAAACCGATGACGACCTGCATCACGCACGTAGGACAGCGATGCACGGCGTAGCTGTTCGTGTTGTTCGAGCGAGTCAGCCGACCCGGCAATGGGAATGGCGGCGCGCGCCTGTCGGTACTGATACCAGAAATCCTGGAGGAATCCGCGCGCGCGTAGGGTGCCGCCGAGGAGCGCGCGTTCGTACTCGAGGAGACCCTGTAGACTACGACTATCAACGAACCCGTTGTAGCCGCCACCAACCGGCCAGCGCTGACGCGCGCGGGCGCCCTGCAGATTCATACGCACCTGCGACTGCGCCCCAATGCGGTAGCGCACATCCGATCGCAGGTCATAGACACGATCCATCGTACTGCCTTCGGCATCGAATCCCGTCACGCGATCTACCTGACGCCAACCCCCATCAAGACGAACGCCAAGCGAGCCGATGGTCTGGCTGACGCCAACCGTGGATTCCATGCGCCCGAGTTCGCCCCGACGGACCAGCGCATCAACGGTCAGCTCCGCCGACGGTGGCGCGGTCACGAGATTGATCACACCACCCAACGCGTCACTCCCGAACTCCACACTCGATGGGCCTTTGGTGACTTCAATACGCTGCACCCCGACGGTGGACAGTCGGCCGATATCACGGTTGTCCATGAGCGCACCAACGGTGGGTTCACCGTCCACCAACACCAACACGCGCGCCCCATCGAGCCCGCGAATAGCGATCGATGTTCGCGTTGGTGGCGATGGCAGTTCCTGGAGTCCCGGCAATGTCCGCAGCAGTTGATTCACCGCGATGGCGGCGGCGGCGTCGAGTTGACGACGATCAACGACCGTAACCGACGCCGGGCTTTCCGATGCACGCATGGTGCGCTGTCCCGCCGTCGTCACCATCGTGGCGAGCGTGGTCGCCAGCGTCTCGAGATAATTGGTGGTGATGCGCTCACTCGCCACCACACTCGCTCGGCGGAATCCGATCGAACGAACGGCGAGTGTCGCGCCGGTCTCGGCGCGTACCGTGAACGCACCCACTCGGTCCGTGCGTCCAAGCAACACACCATGGTCGTCGCGAATCTCCGCGCCCACCACGGGAGTGCTGTCGGTCGCACTGCGCAGCACTCCGCGCGCTTCCACGCGGACGGGCGCCGATTGAGCGCCCAGGGGTGCGAACGCGCCGGTGATGGAGGGCACGAGCGCGCACACGCCGACCATGCGCGCCACGTGCGCGTCGCGGACGGTGAACACGGTGCTTACCTGATGCGCGCGTAACGAAGCGTCGGATATCCGCTCGCACCCGCAGCGCTGTAGTAGTTGATCAATTGCAACTTGTAGACGCGGGCATCCACCTTGATCAGGTACGTGTTGAAGGCCGGATGCAGGCGGTTGCTGCCCTGCAGGTTGTAACGGAAGGGTGCCTGCACATCACTGATGCTGTTGGGGATCGGTACGGCCAGCGTCGAGATATAAGTGGCGTACTGTGGTGCGTCGCTGGCGACCGTCTGGTTTGCAAAGGTGGGCGCACTGCCTCCGGGATAGGTGCCCACCATGCACGCGGCGTTGGTGATCATCGCGAACGTGATCGGATTGATCTGCAGATCCCAGTTGCAGCCATTCGGTGTCACCACCGCATTCTGCACGAGACTCACATGGACCGGTGTCGTGGCGAGTGTTATCGGCAGTGACCGGACGGCGCCGAGGGTGGCGCCAGTCTGCACGCGCGACTCGATGGTGATCGCGCCGAGTGAGTTCGTCGCGCTGAGCGTGATAGTGGAGACGCGCGCAATGGCGTGTCCGGTGGTGGACTTCACCTTCCAGTATGCCGTGGCATTCGCGGTGGGTATGCCCGCGAGATTGAGATATCCCGTGCTATTGGCGACGAGCGATTCCGATTTGAAGAGCGAATCGGTCGGTATGGCGGAGGTGCGCACCGAATCAAATGCGGCGCGCGTCGACTCGACGGTCAGCGCGAGGATCTGATCATTGGCGAGTGCCTTGTTATTGCCAATCGAGTAGGCGGTCACGCCTCGATTGGTTGTGCCCGCCGTCGCCGCGCTGTTGAGCCGCACTTCGTAGCGCCGCAAGGCGATATCCCACGGGGCCGTCATTGCGACCGGCGCGTTCGCCGTAAAGCTGAAGTACACCAGTGTGTCGCTGCTGGTGGTGTTGATCGGGGCCGAGGTCGCGATCTGGTTGATGGAGGGGTCAATGATGACGTCGGGCGCAGACGGTGTGGACTCAGACTCGCACGCGGACAGAGCGAGGAGGGCCGAGAACGCGACGAGCGGACGGCGGAACCGTAGAAACGACGCGGTGAAAAGCATAAGGATCGTCCTTGGCGATGGAGTGCGCAGGCGGTGCGTCTGCGCGTCCAAGGACGATAGTGTCGCGTAAGTCGTTGCGGTATCACGTATTAGTACTCTCGTACTGGTTCGCACAACTACGAGTTGTACGAATTAGTCGACCCAATTACCTTTGTTATCGTTCATTATACTTGAAAGCGTTTCTCATCGAGTGCCGACCAGTTGCTCGGATGACTCATTTCAGCGCGAAAATGTTGCGCTGGAAGCTGAACGCTCGATGTCCGGGTCTGCGCTATGGGACGCAGAATCGCGCAAATTGTTAATTGACAACGCTTTGTGCGTTCTGCGCGTAAAGCGTTCTCGGCCAGGGTGAGCAGGAGCGATGGGTTGACCAACGACGTCGGAACCGGCTATTTTTAGATTCTGTTCCGTGCCGCGACTGGCAGTGCCCGTCAAACCATGCGTGCAGTACTCGCATGATGACGGGCGTTTTGGTGTCTCCGCGTTGCCGCTACCGATGCTGTTGGCATTGGTGTTAACGCCGAGGGAGACATCGCCGGCGCGATTCACGTAGATGTAGGTCCCCGAACACTCACATAGGCGAATGCCAACCATCAATCAGCTGGTCCGTCGCGCCCGAAAGGACGTGGTGGAGAAATCCAAAGCGCCCGCGCTCAAGAGTAATCCGTTCAAGCGTGGTGTGTGCACGCGCGTCTACACAACGACGCCCAAGAAGCCCAACTCGGCGCTGCGCAAAGTTGCGCGTGTTCGTCTCACGAACCAGCTCGAGGTCACGGCGTACATCCCCGGTGAAGGCCACAACCTGCAGGAGCATTCCATCGTGCTCGTGCGTGGTGGCCGAGTGAAAGACCTTCCGGGTGTGCGCTATCACATTGTTCGCGGCACGCTCGACGCATCGGGTGTGAACGGACGTAACCAGAGCCGTTCCAAATACGGCACGAAACGGCCCAAGAAGGGCGCCGCTGCCAAGGGCGCTGCCAAGGGCGCCGCGCCAGCTGGAGGTAAGAAGAAGTGAGCCGCCGCAAAAGTGCAGTGAAGCGCAGTGTGTTGCCTGACGCGCGCTACGACAGCCAGACCGTTTCCAAGTTCATCAATGTCCTGATGATTCAGGGCAAGAAGTCCACCGCGGAAGGTATTTTTTACAGCGCGATGGACATCGTGGAAGCGAAGACCGCGCAGCCCGGTGTGGCCGTGTTCAAGCAGGCGCTCAACAACCTCAAGCCGGTTGTTGAAGTGAAGAGCCGCCGCGTTGGTGGCGCCACGTACCAAGTGCCCGTCGAAGTACGTCAGGACCGTCGCACGGCGCTGGCCATGCGTTGGCTGATCAGCTTTTCGCGCGATCGCAACGAGAAGAGCATGAACGAGAAGTTGGCCAATGAAGTGCTGGCGGCCAGCAAGGGCGAAGGCAACGCGATCAAGAAGAAGGAAGACACGCACCGCATGGCGGAAGCGAATAAGGCGTTCGCGCATTATCGCTGGTAGGTTCACACGCGGTTGCAGGACAACAGAACGCCCCGGAGCCTCTCGCTCCGGGGCGTTTGCCTTTGTGTGCCCAGCATGGAAACCGGGCTGGCGCTTGACGCAGCCATTCCACGATCCGCACTTTTCCCCAGCAGTGTATTCAACGTGCCGACGTGTTTGGCGGGTTACGCCACAACTTCCGTGAGAAGGCCCATGCGCGTGATCGAGAGTGCTGTGTTGGTCGCGTTGATGGTGCGGAGCCTTGACGCCCAAGTGCCCGCACCCCTGCGACCGACCACTGATCCGATCGCCCGGCGCGCCGACTCCATTGCAGCGACCGGTGACTCGGCTGGAGCCCTCGCCCTCCTCGGGGCGGCGCTGCGCGGGCAACCGAAGAATGCGGCGGCATGGCACCAGTACGGGTTGCTGCACTGGGCCATGGCGGCCGGCGGTCGCCGCGGCGGATACATCGGTGATGCCCGGGTGCTCAACAATTTGCGGGGTGCCGACAGCGCACTGCGCCAGGCCACCAAGCTTGCGCCGGACAGTGCGCAGTACTGGGTGACGCTGGGACGGTTCAACCTGCAATCGGACGTCGCCTCGATGCATTTCGCGGCGTCGCGGCAGATGGAAAATGCGTTCAAGGCGGCCACCCGCATCAATGACTCACTATTCATGGCGATGGGGGCCGACGAGATCGGCAGTGCGATCTGGCGGCGCTATGAAACGACCGTCAATCTCGCCATGCCGGTTAATGGTGGACATGTTCAGCTTCAAACGAACGCGCGGTGGCGCCGCGGCTTGGCGAAGGATTTCCTTGAGACGTTTGCGAGGAAGATCGAACCACCAACCGGTACCGCCGACTACACCGCCGCGCTGGAGCGTTTTCGCGAGGCCGAAGCGACCGGGCCGACCAATTTGCGCTACAGTCGGCACCTGTTCATGGCGCTGGCCGAGCGCGCACGATGGGCGGAACTGCTGACGACCGCGAAGGGGCGCGCCGCACGATCACCATTCGACGCACAAGCCCGCTTTGCTGCGGGCCTCGCGTTGCATCGACTGGGGCGCGACACACAGGCGAAAGCCGTGTTCGACTCAGCAATGTCCATGATGGATCCCGTTGAGCGAGCGAGTCTGTTTCGCCTGACACGCGTGGTGCCTCCAGCCGCCAACGTGTTGACTGGCAAGCGCGCGGGCGACTCGGCGTCAATGGCGATGCTGACCGTCGCGCAGGGTGAGGTGTTGAACCAGTTGTACTGGATGCTGAGCGATCCGCTCATGGCGACTACGGAGAATGAACATCAGCTGGAGTTCATTTCGCGCGTGGTGTACGCGGACATGCGCTGGTCCAACGACGATCTCGGATTGCGCGGTGCCGATACCGATCGCGGTGACATTTTCGTGCGCTATGGTCCGCCTGACGACCAGATGACGATACCCGGCAAGGCCAGCGTGCAGCAGGCAGTGGACACCTTTTTCCGCTCACAAAGTGTCATCTCGAGTCGTGAAGAGGGCGGCGCGACGTTGATCTGGCAGTACCGTTCGGGGGACGTGTTTTTCTTCGACGTCGCGGCCGGTTTCGGTACTGCGCGACTGCCGTTGCCCGATCAACAGTACGTGGCCGACGTCAAGAGCGTCAAGCCGGTGACGTGGGACAATCTCGGGTTGGTGAGCCGAGTGGACAGCATGGAGGTGCGACTCACCCGTTTCCGTGCCACCGGTGATTCGGCCGATGTCGTCGTGGCCGCGAATGTGTCGTTGGAGTCGCTGCTGCGCGACGTAGAAATCGTGGACCCCGAGGTGTCCATCGACTTCCGCGTGTACGACGCGTTGGCACGCACGAATGGCGCCGAGTCGACTCGTGCGTCGCTGAATGCCGATTCCATGACGAAGACGGCAACCCGCGCGTGGGTGCGACGCATCGGGAAAGGGATCAACGTGGTGCGCGTGGAGGCGATGCAGCGCGACGCGGGTCGGGCCACGCGTGCGACCATACGGGCGGAACCGGACACGGCAAAGGGTTTCGGACTTAGCGACGTACTGCTCGCCAATGCCGGCGCGAAGGAGCCACCGGCGAACGCCACCAGCTGGCGCATGCTCGGCGTCGAGCCGTCCAATGGGGTGTACCGGTCGGGCGCGAAGATCGGGCTGGCCTGGGAGATATACGAACTCACCGCACACGCGCAGGCGAACGCGTATCGGGTTGCCATCACCGTGGAACGCGTGCAGCGCAGCGGTGCGGCGGCGCTGGCGATGCGTGTGCTGGACGGCCTCGGTGCCGTGCTCCGTCAGGGCGAAAGCAGTTCCGACCGGTTGGTGCTGTCGTTCGATCGCACAGTCGCGGCGCGTGCCAATCAGGTGGAGTACATCGCACTCGATTGGCTGGGCGAGTCACGTGGTGAGTATCGGCTACGCATCGAGGTGACCGACCTCAACGGGCAGAAGAAGCGCCTGCGCGAAACGTCGTTCACCATTCGGTAGCGCCAGCTGGCGCCAGGTGGCGCCTACGCGACGGACGTCACTTCACCGAAGCACCACCGTCCGCCGCCATCACTGCGCCGTACACCGTCGCGCCCGTGCGCAATTCCACTCGCGGCGCCGTGACCGTTGTCCGCTTGCTGGCAAGACCGACCACGGCGGCGCCGATGGTGACACTGGTTTCCGAAATCACCGGGCCACTCAATCGTGCGCCGTCTTCAATCACGATGCGACCGCGGGCCGATAGCGATCCCATGACCACGGCACTCGTTCTCACATGCATGGTACCGTGCGCCTTGATGGACCCTTCCACGCGAGCGCCTTCGCTCACCACCACGTTGCCAATCACGATGATCGAACCGGCCACCGATGTGTCGGCCGGAATGACCAGATTGCCTCGCACGCGCCAGTAGCCGACACCCAGCTCAATGGCGTCTTCCGGCGTAAACGGCGTATACGACGACAGGGGCATGATGGGCGTCTCCAGTGTACCGCCGCCACTCACCCGCACCATGGGCGCATCGAGTCGATCAAACTGCACACCGACCTCCAACAGAATCTCGCGATCGGATGTCGCGCGCCCCATCAGGTGCGTGCCGACGGCGGCTTCCAGCCGGCCGTTGGCATGCACCCAACGCAGCACGGTTGAGCCGGCGCCGAGATGCACATCACGCTGACCGAGAATCGCCCGGTAGCTGCCGTTGGCACCACCGTGAAACGTGCGTCGAGCGAGGCACTCGGTGGCGACACTCGTTCCGGCAGGGATCGGTGTGTCGTCCATCAACACCACCACATCGGTGATGGGTGTGCGTGAAGGGTCCAATGGCGTCATGACATTGTGGACACGCACGATGCTGCCATCCGAGAGGCGTGGCGGAACCGAGGTCCCCATCAATCCTTCGGCCGTCATGCGCGCCGTGAACGACGTGGCGAAGTACGTCAGCAGGCCCGAATCCTGACCCACCGCATTCAGCGGCGACGCATCCTGTGGGCGCACGAGCTCCAGTATCGCAGGAATGAACGGAATCGCGATCCAGGCAATCGTCGCCAGCAGCACCAGGAAGAACACGAAAGCTGGTGTCATTTCAGGCGCCTCCGTTGCCGGGAAGCGACGAGGTGCTGCGCGCCGTGCGGTACCGTTCCGTCTTTTGCCATTCCATGGGACGACCACGAAACCACGACGCGCGCGACAACGACGCGCGGGCCACAGACAGCGTACTCACCAGAAATCCCAGCAACAGAAACGGTAGCATGCGGATGCGTTCACGCGACCCATCGAGTCGACTGGCTGTCGCCACCTGGAAGAACGCCGCGAAATTGCCAACCGTGTTGAACGACGAGATCGCCAGCACGGTGATCCGTCCCCACTCGGGCGGATAGCCCGCGTAGAACAACGTGATCGTGCACATCCAGCCCATGAGCAACACCAGCGGCACGACAAACACGCCCAGCAGCAGCACGCCATCGAGTACCTGCCACCAGGGCAAGGCGCGCCGATTGCGCACGAGCGCGGCCAAATAACGCACCAGCGACTGATTGTGGCCCTTGGCCCACCGCTTGATCTGCCGGATGCGTGCTTCCCACGTTTCCGGCACTTCCTCGTAACACTCGGACCGATTCTGGTAGACGACGTCCCAGCCGTTCATCACCAGGCGAAGCGTGAGATCCGTATCCTCCGCCAGCGCGTCGAGGCGCCATCCACCCACTTGATCGAGCGCGACGCGCCGCACCCCGCCCACGGTGCCACCGTACTGCGGAATCAGGCGCAGGTTCATGCGCGCCTGCTGGTCTACCTGATAGCCACCGGCACGTTCGAGATCGAGCAGGCGCGTGAGCAGTGACCGGCCGACATTGAGCGGAACGACGCGCCCCATCACCGCGCCCACTTCGGCGTCGAAAAACGGTGCGGCCAGTTGCTTCAACAGCCGCGGTCCCGGGATGTAATCGGCGTCGAACATCAGATAGATCTCGCCGGTGTTCTCCTGCATCGCGTCGGCCAGCGCAGCCGCCTTGCCCGGCGTGCCGCCATCGCGCAGGAAAGGGAAGACACGATCCGGATAGGTGTCGGCATACTCCTGCATGATCGCGCGCGTGTTGTCCTTCGAGCGGTCGTCGATCGGCACGAGGCGCAGCTGCCCGACCGGGTAGTCGACCGACAGCAGCGCGTCCATCGAGTCGCGGATAACGCGTTCTTCGTTATGCGCGGGCACAAACACCGTGAGCATGGGCCAATCGGCCTGAATCACGTCCACGTACGGCTGCCGATGTCGACCGAACAATCGGTTGAGCGTGAAGAAGTAGTGACGCAGCGTGTAGATCGCGAGGACGGCAATACAGACCCACAGGCCGATGTTGGCGATTGCGATAATCATGAGGGCGACGGCCCCGCAAACGACGACGATCCGGTTGCCGGTGTGCCGCTACTCGCGCGAGCAATAGTGGGAATGCCGGTGGGCGGCGTCATGCGCGGCGCTTTGTAGGGCGCCATCGGGGCCTGTCGATCGGTGGCGTCGAGCGCACTATTCGATCGCCAGCTCATGCCCCACCCGTAGAGTGCCACATAGATGAACACATCCAGCAGTACGCCGAACACGAGAAACAGCATGGGCATTGACAGCAGCGAGCCGCGGTTCAGCACCCACGCATGCACCACCGCCTGCAGCGGCAGGAACACGGCGAGATGCAGCAGCAGCATCGAGACGAGCAACAGCTTTTGGTGTAGCGGGAAATCGAAAATGAAGTACGTGAAAGAGACCAGCACGGGCGCCAACAGCAGGATAATCACGCCGCACACGAGCAAACCCGCCACGTACTGGGACATGGCGTAGCTGAACGGTGGCGAGGCAAAACTGAACCACACCTGGGCGGTCAGTTGGATCACTGCCAGCGCACGCAGGAAGTAGGCAAGCGGCGTCCAGCGACCGCGCAGGAGCATGCCGGCGATGGCGAACACGGCCAGGAGAATCCATCCCGCGCGCAGATCGACGGCGGTGGGCCAGGGCGCTTCGGCGGAGAAGTAGGGGATCGCGACGGAAATCGGACCGAGTTCCACGACGCGCGTGGCGACCACGCCGGGAAGCCCCAGCGGATCGCGGAGCGCATCGAATATCCAGCGCCACCCCTCGAGCAGTGGATCGAGGAACACGAACACCGCCAGCGAGAACATCAGCGGCAGTACGACCAGGTCGAGGAGCAGCCACCGGCTGACCTCGAGCCCGATCATCGAGCGGTGTGGCGCAATGCGCCCGCCGAGGAATCCGCGGTCGCGCAGTGCATCGAACCGGCGAGAGGGCCTACCAGTAACGCGCGACACCGACGGTGACTCCGGAACGGGTATAGTAAGGATTGCGATACCAATCGACCTGAGCGTTCAACGCCAGATCGTCGGTCACTTTCTCGCGCCACGCGAATGTGGTCTCTTGTGAGCGAAATCGCGTAAGTGTGGTCCCAGTGCGAACGATCTGCCAGCCTTCGGATCCGCCAATGCCGCGCAGCGAAAACGTGCGCGTGGCCGACGGTGTCCACACCGTTGTCGTGGAGAGCCGATGCGACTGGATGTTACCGGGACGACTGCTGTTGTAACGCCCACCCACTTCGATCATGAGGTTGTGTGGTGCGTACCACGCGAGCGACGCGATGCCCGCCAGGTCCGACAGCTCTGTAACCGACTTGACAAAGGACACACCGCCGGTGGCTTGCCAGCGACGCTGCGCGCCCAGCCGGAGACCGAGCGCCGCGTCGCCACGAGCGCGCGGCATAATGGACGCACCGTTACCAACGCTGGCGCCGACCATCTGGAAGACGCGACCCGTCCAGTCGTGACGATGTGCGGCACCGAGTTGGATGCCGTTCTCGCGAAAGGCGTGTAGCGCCAGTACGTCGACATACCACGTATCTCGTGTCGAGGGACGTACTCCCCTCACGTACGCACCGCGCCAGTCGCCATAGCCGTTGGTGACATTCTGGGCGAGCGCGTTGGCTTCAATCCAGCGACCAGGAAGGCCACCCGCGAGAGGGGATTGGGCCGACAGCGGTGTCCCAACCGGCGCTAGTAGGGCTAGTATGCCGATCAGCGCGCCGCACGCCGCCTGGAGTACGCGACGACGAGACCCGTCAACATGGCGCGCGTGACTACGACGCATGCGCGAGGCGATCGAGTGTGGCGTTGACCTCGCCACGATCCAGACGACGCGGACCGCGACGTTCATGAGGATGCCGGAGGGCTTGGTCAACCACTTCGACGATACGGAGCGCCGCCTTGCCGTCGCCGAATGGATTCTCGCCCGAGGTGCGCTGAGCATAGAGGACGTCGTCCGTGAGGAGTGCCGCCGTTCGTGCGAGGATGAGGATCGCATCGGTGCCAACCAACTCACCGAAACCCGACTGCACGCACTCCGGTCGTTCCGTGGTGTCGCGCAAGATCAGGATGGGCTTTCGGAACGATGGCACTTCTTCCTGAATACCACCGGAATCGGAAAGCACCAGATACACGCGACGCATGACTTCGAGCAAATCGGGATAGGGCAACGGCTCGAGCAGGTGAATGCGCTCGTGATTCGCCAGACGCCGATACACCACCTCGCGCACTTT
>JANLVM010000973.1:0-4602 GCA_031364015.1 Gemmatimonadaceae bacterium | reverse complement strand
CCAATATTTGTCGATCGGCCGCACGGCAAAACTCTGGTGCTCAAACTCGCAGACGTGGACCTCCGTCGGGCGACTCCGATGGCGCTTCGTCAGCTGCCCGCTGAAAATTGGGACTGACGTCCAAGTGCGGGACCTTCCTTCATGTTCCCGACGCCACGCCTTCCACCACCCGCATCACGTCGCCAACACGCGGGTGACGTCCGCACCACACGATACGCTCACCGCCCACGTCATTGAGCGCGACAGCCGCGTCGCCCACCGCAAGCGACTTCGCCACGACCAGCACCAACGGCACATCACCCGCTGCGCGCACTTTCGCGATCTTGGTGGCCAGGTACTCTGGCGTCCAGAACCCCACCAGTTCCACTGCCGCTTCCCGTCCGTCGTCGTGTCGAAGCGTGAAATCCGGAAGGAACACCACGCCACCGCTCGACAGCGGCGAACGTTCACGCGACAAGGTCCATCCCGACGACTTCGCCCATGACGATGCGCGGAAGTCGCGAACGAAACGCCGCTCCCACGCGGAATCGTAGCGTTCCCGCCGCGGTTCACCACCGACGGGCGCAGCGGTCGCAGCGGCGCGTGCACGCCCCTGCAATTGCAGACTGCACGACTGTCCGTTGCGCAGGACCTCAGCATCTACGCGCCAGCCTGGTGAACGCGCCAACACCGGCAGCACGCGCGCAAAGCGTACGCCATACCGTGCAGGCCGCACGAGAAAGGCTGCCGCCGGTCCGGTGAGCACCAAACGATAACGTTTCCCCTCTCGAACCAGTTCGTGCATCAGTCCTGCGGCCTTGACCGCACGAAACACATCACGCCATCCACCGCGCGTGCGCAGCACGACACGGGTCGCGTCGCGCAGGACACCGCGTGCGAGTTCGAGATTGTAGCGCGCCAGCAGCGCCCGACCATCACCCTCAGGCACGCGACGCAAACGTCGCGCTCCCGGTCGATCATCATACAGTGTGCGTTGCAAACTGTCTGGCGCGATACCCAACGTCGCCGCCGCTTGGGCGTACGGCGCCAGTGTGTCGCCTGATACTGGCGGCCACAGTGCGCCGCGAGCCGCGAAGACAAGCCGACGGGCGCCTTCGAGTTCCGCTGCTCCCGGTGGCGAATCGAAATCGCACCACTCGATCAGCGCCCGCGAAATCCCGGCCAATCGCGACGCATCACGCACACGTCGCTCCTGACGTCTGAGCGCCTCCGTCACCGTCTCAAGGGATCGCCCCTCAAGACGCCGAACCAGGCGCAGCATTCGGTCCAGGAACGGCACGATCCGTCCGCGCGGATCGGCGAGATACTGCACACGCAACACCTGTCCGTTCGCGTGCACGAACGGATCCACCTGCGCGCGCGTCAGCACGGCTGAGTCACAGTCCGAAGCCGAGTTGCGACTCGGCGACCTTGCGCACAGCGGCGCCGCGCTTCTGCGACGCGAAGAACTCCCATGTGCCGGCGGCAACGAGTTCGAACAACGAGGCCACCTGATCGCCCTGTCGGCGCAGCAACCGGCCAAGTCGTTGCGTGTGCTGACGGCCGCTACCCCGTGTCGAATCGCCAAGCACAATGCCAAGCTTCGCGTTGGGCACGTCCCAGCCTTCGTCGAGCACCTTCACCGACGCCACCGCGCGCAGCGTGCCATCGCGCATGGCGCCGAGTATGGAATGACGCTCGGAGGCCGGCGTGGAAGCAGTGATCAGCGGGATCGCGAGACGTCGGGACACTTCCATCGCCACATCTGTCCCACCGCAGAACAACACCGCCTGCTCGTTCGGGAACATCCGCAGCACGCGTGCGCTCTCGTCAAACTTGGACTCGGCCATGCGTACGACACGTTCGCGTTCACGAAACGCGCGCATGGCACGACGCGCGGCCGGCGATCGACGCGCGCTGGCAGCGAACATCTTCCACGCGTGATCTGGGGACTCGGCCTTCGTCCGCCACTGGGAGCGCTCGGCGTAGCCCTCGAATCGCTCCGACTCGGCGTCATACCGGGCGCGCTCGGATGGAGTGAGGTCGACATACCGACGCTCGATGGCAAAGCGCGCGAGTTCGGCATCGGTCATCTCGCCGATCGATCGACGATACACCACCGGCCCGAGTGCACGCACCAGCCAACTGTCGTGCGCGTCGGGATACGTCGCGGTCAGACCCAGTCGATGCGGCGCGGGTGCAATGATCAACGAGTCCAATCGCGTGCGAGCCTCGCCGCTCGCCGTGTCCGCGAGATGATGCACCTCGTCGCACACGAGCAACGGGAAGCGCGCACCGTGACGTTCGAGGAGTGTGAATGCTGAGTTGTACGTGGTGACGGTGAGTGCGCGCACTTCCTTTTCGTCACCGTAGAACGCGCCGACGTGCTCCGCCCCGAAGGCATCGGCGAGTTGCGTGAACCACTGCGACACGAGTGCTCGCGTAGGGACAATGATGCAGGCGTTCATGCCGGTGCGATGAATGGCGAGCAGCGCGACGAGCGTTTTGCCGGCGCCGGTTGGCAGCACCACCGTGCCACGTTGGCCCGCAGCCATCCAGCGCGAGACCGCTTCCTGTTGCGCTTCGCGTGGAGTGCGCGGGTCGAGCAGCGGCGCCTCGAACAGATTCGCGGCGGCTGATAGCTCGCGGATGCCGTTCGCGATGGCCCACTCGCGGAGTTCAGGGTAGCGAGCGCCGGCTGCGACAAGGGCGTCGAGTCGCGGATCGTGCTGCAGCCATGCTGGCGCGTCAGCGGAGGAGACGCCGCGGAGGATGGCGAGTCCGGCGCGGAAGGCGATCGTGGCGGCGGGGGTGGTGCCGGGCGGAGGCATGGAGAGAGTTACCCGGTACGCGAGCGATGGGCCACCGGTGCATGCCTCAGAGCGCATTTCGGCCGCTTGCGGACCGTACCGAGTATCGGTATCGCCCGCTGCTCCTTGAAAAGACCAAGCATTAGCAGCCTCAAGCGTGTCGCTTCCGTACAATTGACAGCCAGTCCGTGGGTCCTACGTTTGAACATCTGACCCGTTCTCCCACTCTCTCGAGGAACCCATGTTCACACGCTCCAGCATCATTGTAGGCTGCACCGCGGTCGCGCTGCTTGCAGCGTGCTCTGCACCAGGCGGTACGGCAGATTCCACCGCGACGGGAATGGCAGCGGGAACGCTCGCCGAAGCCAACCCCGCCGAAGTCCGCACGACAATCGAAGCCGCCAATCAGCGCGCGGCGGCTGGAATGGTGGCGGGCGATCTGACGGCAGCACTGTCCAGTTACAGCGATGACGCCGTCATGATGATGCCGGGCATGCCCATGATGACCGGGCGCCCTGCCATCGAGGCGGGCATGAAAGGCATGATGGACATGATGAAGGTGAACGCCGCCACGTTCAACACGCAGGACGTGATGGTGGGCGGCGACATGGCGGTCGAAACGGGGACGTTCGAAATGACCACCACGATGAAAGGCGCCAAGCCCATGACCGAAAAGGGCAAGTACATGACGCTGTGGAAACGTCAGGCCGACGGCAGCTGGAAGGCCATCCGCGATATCAACAACACGGACGGCGCACCACCGGCCGCCGCGAAGTAGTCAGCGCGTCGTAGTAGCGCGTCAGGTTCTTCAATGAGCAGACCCGACGCGCTCTGCACGGCACGGCGGGAGGTCGCCGGTTGCCACATGACCTAAGTGAGATTATTGTTGGGTACGATAAATATCGGTCCGCTTTTTGTAGGACCCACGCATAATTGTGAGCTTTATGCCCCGACCTCGCAGGCAGATCACCCCCGCTGCTCGCAATCCGTTCATCATCGGTCACCACGCCGAAGGCGACGGTTTCTGCGATCGACGCGCCGAGGTGCAGCGCATCGCCGCGACGCTGCGCGATCCCAGCTCGAGGATGCTGGTGTATGGCGATCGACGACTCGGGAAGTCCTCGACGATTCACGAGGCGGCTCGCCTCGTGCGGCAAGAAGGCCAACCGGTCGTGGTCGTTGACTTGGCCGTTGCGTCGACCGCTCCGGTGGCAGCGCAGCGCATTCTCGCAGCGGTTCATCGCGAACTCGGCACTCGCTGGAAGGATCTTGCGACTCGTTTACTGTCTCGCTTGCGACCGGGAGCGTTTTCGTTGCAGGCGACGACGGACGCTCAGGGACAGCCGTCCGTGACGTTTCAGGTCACGCCGAGCGTGGCAGCACGCGATGCTCCGTTGGTCACCGAGGTCCTCGACGCGGTGGAGGCGGAGCTCACAGCACGCAACCTCACGCTCGGACTGGGACTCGATGAATTCCAGCGAATGGGACGTTGGTACGGAGACGACATCGCGTGGCAGCTAAAAGAACTGCTCGAACGGCATCGCCGAATAGCCTACGTACTGGCGGGGTCGGAGCGCGCGCTGGTGGAACAGATGCTGAAGAACAGGAAGGCGGGCTTGTGGAAGGTCGTCGATGTGCTCGACATGCGGCCCATACCGGTCGGCGAGATGGCGCGTTGGATCAGTGCCCGGGCGACCAGTACAGGTGTTACCCTCGACCTCATCATCGCTGCGGGCATCGTCAGACTGGCAGGACCACGAACGCGAGATATCGTGCAGCTTGCGCGGGCGACGTGGGATTGGTCGCGGTCAGC
>JANLVM010000117.1:0-3239 GCA_031364015.1 Gemmatimonadaceae bacterium | reverse complement strand
CTGCACCAGCCGCTCCTTCACCGGCGTCGTCACGCCACTGTTGCCCTCCACCTGCCCCAACAGAAATCCGTACTGCCCGTTGATGCCGTTTGCGTAGTTGATGATGTCCTGACCGTTGCTCGCTTTGGTGGTCATGCGTGGTTCAAGCTTCTCCAGCTTGCCCGTGAGCACGCGTCCGGCTTTGGCCACCGTATCCGCGCCGGCCACTTCCTTCGCCCGCGTCACGAACCCCTGCACCTGCGCGCGCAGATCACGCACGCGCAGTACGGCCTCGTGAATTTCGTTGATGCGATTCGAAAGCAGGTTCGCAATCGAATCGCGTTCGGCGATCACACTCGCCGGTTCGGTAATGCGCGGATCCTGTCGCACCTCGAGGGGTTGGGTTTGCACGATCGTGCCGGCGGTCAGTCGCACCATGTATCGCCCGGGTGGAACACGCGCACCACCGTCATTGGGCGCACCGAACAGCAACACACTTCCCAGCCGAGCCGGTGCAGTTCGACGCAGGTTCCACGAAAGGGTGTTGAGCCCCTCCTTCACCGTGAGTTTGTTCAACGAGTCTCCCTTGCTGGTGAATGCGCGTACGACTGTACTCTTTGCGTCCAGGAATTCCAGCGTCACCGTAAGCGTCGAATCCGGTGCCGACTTCAACCGGAAAAACACCGTGGCGCCATACGGTGGATTGCGACCCGCATTGCGCGCCGGACCGGCACCGCCACCGGCCAGCACCGCAGCGCGCGGCGCGTACAAATGTGCAGCGGCGGCGACCAGCGAGTCGGCGCGCTGACGAATCACCGAAAGATCATCCAGAATCCAGAACGCGCGGCCTTCGGTAGCCGCCACGAGGTCACCGTGCTTGACCGCCAGATCGGTCACGGGCGTGACGGGAAATCCTGAAAACGGCAGCCACTGTGCGCCGCGATCGTACGAGACATACACGCCGGTCTCGGTGCCCGCATACAGCAAACCGCGTCGCGCGGGATCTTCGCGGACCACCCGCACGGGCTCGCCCTCGCGCAAACCATTCACCTGTCGCGTCCACGTTGCACCGAAGTCGGTCGACATGAACACGTGTGGTGTGGGATCTCCCACACGGTCCTTGCGGAAAGAGACGAACAGTGTGCCTGCGTCATGTGGTGACACGGCAATCTCATTCACCAACCCATCGCCCCACGCGGCCGGTGTGAGGTTGGTCCATGTCGCCCCGCCATCGCGCGTACGCTGAATGAGACCGTCGTCGGTGCCCACGTACAGCGTCTTCGCGTCATGCGGCGATTCCTCAATCACCGTAATGGTGGCGTACACCTCGCCGCCCGCACCCTCGTTGGTGATTGGACCACCACCCCACCCCTGTCGCGTCTTGTCGTTACGCGTCAGATCACCGGAAATTGGCGTCCAACGCTGCCCCCGATCGGTCGTGCGAAACAATACGTTGCCGCCGTGATACACGATCTTGTCGTCGAACTGCGACACTTCAATTGGTGCCGTCCAATTGTAGCGGTATCGTGTTTTGTCGGTCGGCTCGGTGAGATTCATTTCGGGCCACGGCATGATAGCCCGGGTGAGCCCGGTCGTCGCGTCGAGTTCTTCGATGATGCCCTGATAGCAGCCGCCGTACACCAGGCGCGGATTCTTCGCGCTCACACCCATATTGGCGCTTTCACATCCCGGACCGGCGTCCCAGTCGCGCACATCAATGCTGCCGCCTTCGGTACGTGACTTGATGATCACTGATGAATTGTCCTGCTGACCGCCATACAGTTTGTACGGGAACGCATCATCCACCGCCACGTGGTAGAACTGCGCCGTGGGTTGATTGTCCTGGGTACTCCAGCTCTTGCCACCATCCATCGAGATGGACGCGCCGCCGTCATTGGCGTTGATCAGGGAACGCGCATCTGTCGGATTGATCCAGAGCTGGTGATTGTCGCCGTGGGTTGCGGCCACGGTCTGGAACGTGCGGCCGCCATCGATACTGCGCATCATCGGCGCATTCATCACCCACACCACGTCGGCGTTCTTCGGATCGGCCGTCACGTTCATGTAGTACCACGATCGTGTCTGGATTAACCGGTCGCCGGACATCAGGCGCCACGTCTTGCCCGCGTCGTCCGATCGAAACAATCCGCCATTCTCCGCTTCGGCAATCGCGAACACACGATCAGGATTCGCAGGCGACACGGCGACACCAATCTTTCCCAGTAACTTCGGTAACCCCTCGGTCAATCGGGTCCAGCTGTCACCGCCATTCAATGACTTCCAGATTCCGCTTCCGGCACCGCCACTGCGCACCATCCATGGCGTGCGCTGATGATCCCAGAACGCGGCATACAGAATGCGCGGATTGCCCGGGTCCATCGATAGGTCACTCGCACCACTCGTCGCATTCTCGCCTTTGAGCACCTGCGTCCACGACGTGCCACCGTCGGTACTGCGATAGATGCCCCGATCGCTGGTACCCTTCCAGCGATCGCCCTGTACTGCGGCGTACACCACATCAGGATTCTGAGGATGCACACGCACCGCCGAGATCTGTCGTGAGGTGGTGAGCCCGATGCGCGACCAGGTGCGTCCCTGATCGGTGCTGCGATACATCCCATCGCCGTAGGTCGACGACTGCCCTCGAATCGCATGCTCGCCCGTACCCACATAGATCACGTTCGCATCGGACGGCGCGACCGCAATAGCGCCGATCGAGCTCGAACGGAAATACCCGTCAGAGATATTGCGCCAGTTGATACCGGCATCGTCGGTGCGCCACAGTCCACCTCCGGTGTAGCCGGCAAAGTAGGTGAGCGGCTGCGACGGGATGCCAACCGCTGCGGTGGCGCGACCGCCGCGCCACGGGCCGACATTGCGCCAGTTCAGTGCGGCGAATGTCGCCGAGTCAAACGGTGCAGTCGGCGCAGCAACCGACACCGTCCTGGCCTTCGCTTGGGCGACCAGATCGGTCGTGAACAGAGGCAGCGTCAGTGGCATCAAGAACGCTGCGAGAGCTAGAGCGGGAACGCGTCGCATGGGCAGGGCGGATGTGGGTCGAACGTCAGAATCGCGCCAAGGGAAACTATCGTCCCGGAACCGCGCTGCCGATACTTTACCGGATGGCTGATCCCAACCCGAACCCGCGGCGCCTGTTTCAGCGTGCAGCCGACCTCACGGCGGCGCGTTTGGGACGCGCGATCCTTGGGTATCTCGCCACCGTCACCCTGATCATCACGCTGGCGCCGTTCCGGTTTGCG
>JANLVM010000934.1:0-5175 GCA_031364015.1 Gemmatimonadaceae bacterium | reverse complement strand
GATGCGGTGCAACCTCGTTTGGGCCTTGTTTCGGTGGGGATCACCAATCGCTATGGACATCCGTCACCGGAAACGCTGGAAACGTTTGCGAGCCGGGGGATTCCACTGCTGCGCACCGACCGTGAGGGGACCTTCGTGATCGAGACCGACGGTCGCCAGGTGGTGGTACGGGTCGCGCGGGAACGGTGGACCCTCCCCAGCCGTCCGTAGGTTGCGGGAACCAGCTCTTGCCACGTGTCATCCTCAATCGTCACTTTCCCATGGTCAGCGCGCTGCTGTGTATACTGAGCCGCAGTCCTATGCGCAGCGCGACTTTCGACAGACTCGCCATGTCGGCACCAGCCGCATGAGCGCCTGCCGCACCTCTCGTCCCGAGGAGTTTTCCCGTGGTCCTTCATACCGCAACGTCCGTCGTCACGATCGAACGATTCGTCATTGAACAAGAACGCTTGTTCCCTGATGCGACGGGCCAATTATCGGGCATACTCTACGACATGGCGTTGGCGGGCAAGATGATCGCGAACAAGGTGCGGAGCGCGGGACTCGCGGACATTCTCGGGGCGAGCAGCGATACGAATGTGCAGGGCGAGGTGCAGCAGAAGCTCGATGTGATTGCCAACGAGATCATCATCAAGGCGCTCGATCACGGCGGACGCTTGTGCGCGATGGCGTCGGAAGAGGAGCCGGACATTATCCATATCCCGGAAGGCTTCCGCGCCGGCAAGTACGTGTTGCTGTTCGATCCCCTGGACGGCTCGAGCAATATCGATGTGAACGTGCCGGTCGGGACGATCTTTTCGGTGTATCAGAAAATCACGCGTGGCACGCGCGGCGAGATGGAGGACATGCTGCAGCCCGGCCGACGTCAGGTCGCCGCTGGCTACGTCATCTACGGCTCGAGCACGATGATGGTGTACACGACGGGTTCGGGAGCGCATGGCTTTACGCTCGATCCGTCCATCGGCGAGTTTCTGCTCTCGCACCCGAACATCCGGATTCCGGAGCGCGCACGCTATCTGTCGGTGAACGAATCGTACGAGCAGGAGTGGCCAGAACCCACACGGGCGCTGATGCGCCGCTATCGCGGCATGGATGCGCAGCGCAAGGCACTGAATGTGCGATATGTGGGGTCGCTGGTGGCGGATTTCCACCGCAACCTGCTCGGGGGCGGCGTGTTCTGTTATCCCGCCAACGCTAAAGCGCCGCGAGGCAAACTGCGCTTGCTGTACGAAGCGAATCCGCTGGCGTTCATTGCTGAGCAGGCCGGCGGACTGGCGACGGATGGCCATCAACGTATCCTCGATGTCCAGCCTACTGAATTGCATCAACGCACGCCCCTGTACATCGGCAGCAAGGCCGAAGTGGAGACGGTCGCGGAGTTTCCCCTGCCGGTGCCGGAGCGGAGAGGCACGCCGCGCGCGTCCTGACCGCGACATCGCGAGCCCTGGGGCGTGCGTCAATCGTGAGCGGCGACGCGTCGGTCCGGAGCGATCATGAGTGACCGGCTCTCCCCCTCGGGTATTCCGGTCCCGACGGTCGTTCGCCCTGACGATGTGCACACCGACTACGGTCGTGACCTGGGCGATCCCGGTCAGTTTCCGTTCACCCGCGGCGTCCAGCCAACGATGTACCGCGGGCGTCTGTGGACCATGCGTCAGTACGCCGGCTTCGGCACGGCGACGTCCACCAACGAGCGCTTTCGGCTGCTGCTTGATGCGGGACAGACCGGACTGTCGGTGGCATTCGACCTGCCCACGCAAATGGGCATCGACTCCGATTCGCCCCGGGCGCTGGGTGAAGTCGGACGCGTGGGTGTCGCGATCGACACCGTCGAGGACATGCATGTGCTCCTGGGTGGCATACCGCTCGACCAGGTTTCCACCAGTATGACGATTAACGCGACCGCGTCCACGTTGCTGGCGATGTATATCGTCGTAGCGGAGGAGCGCGGCATCGATCGCGCGACGCTCTCGGGCACGGTACAGAACGACATTCTCAAGGAATACATCGCGCGCGGCACGTACATTTATCCGCCGTCGCCGTCACTGGCGCTCACCGCCGACATGTTCCGCTTTGCGGCCGCCGAAGTCCCCCAGTGGAATCCCATTTCCATTTCTGGCTATCACATTCGCGAAGCGGGCAGCACCGCCGTGCAGGAAGTCGCGTTCACCTTTGCCGACGCGATCGCCTATGTGCAGCAGGCGATCGATGCCGGGCTGTCGGTGGACGCCTTTGCCCCACGGCTCTCGTTCTTTTTCGCGGCGCACAGTGACTTGTTTGAAGAGGTCGCAAAGTTTCGCGCCGCGCGTCGCCTCTGGGCGCGCATCATGCGCGAGCGATTCGGGGCCAACGACAACAGTTGCCGCCTGCGCTTTCACACGCAGACCGGTGGGGTGACGCTGACCGCACAGCAGCCGCTGAATAACGTGGTGCGGGTGACGATCCAGGCGCTGGCCGCGGCGCTGGGCGGCACCCAGTCGCTGCACACCAACGGCTACGACGAGGCGCTCGCACTCCCCACGGCCGCCGCTGCCACGCTGGCGCTCCGGACACAGCAAATTGTCGGGTACGAGTCCGGTGTGGCGCAAACCGTCGATCCGCTGGCCGGCAGTTGGTATGTGGAGCAGCTCACCGACGCCATCGAAGCGCGCGCGGTCGAACTCATCGCCAAGGTCGACGCCCTGGGCGGCGCCGCCGAAGCCATCCGCGCTGGATTCTTCCAGGAAGAGATCGGACGCAGTGCGTACGAGTATCAGTTGCGCGTCGAAGCCGGCGAGGCAGTGGTCGTGGGTGTCAACCGGTTTAACGACGGCCAGGACCCGCCGATCATTCCGGCACCGGACTTCTCGTCGCTTGAACGCGAACAAGTCGCGCACCTGGCACGCGTCAAATCATCGCGTGACAACGCCCGCGTCGCCGTGGCGCTCGACGCGATTGGTGCCGTCGCGAAGGACTACACGCCGGAGCACACGGGTGCGCGACGCGAACTCATGCCGCGCATGATCGACGCGGTCCGGGCGCGGGCGAGCGTGGGCGAAATTGCGGATACGCTTGAGAAGGTGTGGGGCAGGTACCGGCCAACGCTGTAGCGCATTAACGACAACGACGCTGTCGGGGCGAAAGGGCGATCGGCAAAAACGTTAATGTTAGCCGATGGCGTATCGCCTTCGCCCTGATAGCGTCGTTGCCGTTTATGGAAGTCAGGGCGTCACGGGCTTCGCCTTCGGTTCCAACTTCGCCGCCCATAAGCCGGAATTGAAATCCGTAAACAGCACGTGCCCCTTCCACGGCATGGCGTTCATCACGAACGGCGCGTTGGCGGTGAAGGCATCAGGGTCATACGGCTTGAACACCGCGATCTCACGACGCTGATCGGCCAGGTTGCCCATCAGTTCACCGGACACATCCACCACGCGAACGCCGCCATCGTAGTAGGCCTGATACAGCACGTCATCTTCCACGATGATGTCGTGTGACCCGTAGTCTTCCAGATGATAGCGACCGACCTTGCGCGGGTGCATGGGGTCAGTGACGTCGACGATATGCGTGTAACCACCCGACGTTTGCGCGATCTGATTGCGCGGGGGCTTTCCGTCCGGACCGCTCAGCGAATACTGAGTTCCTTCCCACACACGCCCGCGGCGATTCATCTCTTCGTCGCCCAAAAACAAATACACGCGACCGGTGGACTTCTGGAAGTACGGATAAATCTCGTGACCGGAATTGATCCCGAACGTGTTGATGAGTTTGGGCTTCTCGATCGTGCCGCCATACTTCCCGTTGCCGACGTCGACCATCACGGCCCCCACGCCACCCTGCGCCGAGTACGCGATCCCGTCACGCACCCAGAGGTCGTGGATGCGTGCGTTCGGGTGCTGATACTCGCTCACGTACTTGGGTTTCGTGATGTCCTTGACGTCGATGATCACGTACTTCTGGCCGCCCGAAATCGCGAACAGATGATCATTCGTAGCGAACATGTTGTGCACGCCACCGGTGAGTTCCTGATCGAAGGTGCTGGCGATCCTGGGATGCGCGGGATTGGCCAGATCAAGAATCACCACACCATTCACGCGGTTCGACGCCCCCTCACGTGACAAGGCGCCATAGCGACCATCCGGAGACACCGTGACGTCGTTGATGGTACGGGCATCGATCTTGATCGAGTCGGTCTTGACGATGTTGTTCAGGTCGGTGATGTCGAAAATCAACCCGTACCCATCACCACCCCACGTCCCCACCAGCGCGTAGTCGCGACCGTTCTTGGCCGTCCAGGGCCAGAAGTCCGACGTGTGCGTCGTGTTCACTGTGCCACGGCCCGTCACCGTGATACGACGAATCGCGTCGCGCGGCTTGACTTCGAGCACTTTTCGCGCCACCGCTGTTCCCGACTGCGCGATGAGGGTGAAGCGGCCCGGAGAGTTGGCGGTAAAACGCCCCCAATCAATAATGCCCGGTCCACCGGGCGCCACCGTGGTATCGTCGGGCACGTAGGTGTACGTCCACGTCACCTGCGCGTTCTTGACTGTGGCGCCGGCGGCATTCTTTGCCGTCGCGTTCAGGTGAATCACATCACCCGTACGCACCACATCTTCCTTGATGGCGATCGCAATCGAACTCACCGGATTGGCCGCAATGCGATACACCTTCGTCGCGCGCACGCCTTCGTTCTCGGCGGTGATGGTCACCGCGCCAACCCTGAACGCGGTCACCGTACCAAAACGATCTACCGTCGCCACGGCGGGATTGCTACTGCGCCAGGTCGTCGTCATGCCGCCGCGCTCACTGCCGTCGGCGTGCATGCCGCGCGCGCGATGCTCCAGCGCAATGCCGGTGAACAGCGAACCAGAATCTGGCACGATCTCAATCTTGGCCAGTGCCGGCCATGTGATAAGTATCGGGATGTCGAGCGTAATGGGTTGTCCATTCGCACCCCCCGCCGTCGCGGTGGCGGTGTACGAACCAGCGCGAAACGCGCGAACTTCGCCACCAGAAAACGCCACCGCCGCTCTCGGACCGCCCACTCGGACCACGGCGTCCGAGATCACGTTGCCCCGGGCATCGTACGCCGTGATCTTGAACGGCTGCGTCTCACCGGCCCGAATGGTGACGCGCGCCGGTTCGGCGACCAGCCTGGCGACGACCCCTGGCGGGGCAGCCTGCGCTGCAGCTGCG
>JANLVM010000901.1:0-12539 GCA_031364015.1 Gemmatimonadaceae bacterium | reverse complement strand
TCCGTTGTCGGAGTTGAGCGCCGAAAGTGAAGCGCTGTTATTTGCGGCGTCGCGCGCGCAGCTGGTGCAAGTGGTGATTCGGCCGGCGCTCGCAGGCGATGCGATCGTGCTGGTCGATCGATTCTTGTTGTCAACGTATGCGTATCAAGGGGCGGGACGTGGACTGTCGTTGGTGGTGTTGCAGGCCACCAACCGATTTGCGCCCGGCGGCCTGGCACCCGACGTGACTTTGCTGCTCACCATGCCGTTGGACGCCGCGCTCGCGCGGATGAACGCCAGGGGGGCGGCCGATCGTTTGGAGCGCGAAGGCGTCGAGTTTCACCGGCGGGTCCAAGCGGCGTTTATCGAGGCGGCCAGCCCCGTCTGGCAGCGTGGCCACCCTGAGATCGGTCCGGTGTATCCCATTGAGGCGTCGGGAAGTCCCGACCACGTGACGGCGCGCTGCCTTGAGCAGTTGGCAGCCTGTTGTCCCACGCGATTCGCAGGAGTATTGCATGGCTGAGGAGCTTCCAGACACCCCGCGCCCAACACGTCGCCGATACCGCGCCGTGGTGGCAGTCGGACTGTTTGTCGGACTGTTGTCGTTGGGTGGCTGGTGGGCAGGGCACGACCTCGCGCCAGCCGCCCCGCCGGTGCCTCGCGCCAACAGTGGCGCGCGCCTGTTTGATCAGGTGCTGGGCGCGGTCGCTACGCGCTACGTCGACTCACTCGACGCGACGACGATTTATGACAAGGCGGTGTCCGGATTACTTCGCGAGCTGAACGATCCGTACACGATGTTTTTGGGAGAGAACCGTCTCCGTCGTCTCAACGAACAGATGAGTGGCACCTATACCGGTGTCGGTTTGCAAATGGACGTGCGTGACGGATGGCCCACCGTGATTGAGCCAGTGCCGGGCGGACCGTCATGGAAGGCCGGGATTATTGCCGGCGACCGACTGGTGAAAGTGGCGGGCGATGTTACGAAGGGGTGGACCCGCGATGAAGCGTCACGTGCGCTGCGCGGACCGCCAGGTTCGCAAGTGGTGATCGAGATTGAACGTGGCGATCACCGACTGGCCATCACGGTGCTCCGCGAAGAAGTGCACGTGCGCGCGGTGACTCGCGTGACGTTGTTGCCCAACCGGATTGGGTACGTCGATGTGAACGTGTTCAACCAGTCGACGGCCGCCGAACTGCAGAGTGCGGTCGACTCCCTGGTGCGTCAGGGTGCGCTTAGCCTGACCATCGACCT
This sequence comes from Gemmatimonadaceae bacterium, assembly GCA_031364015.1. GTDB lineage: Bacteria > Gemmatimonadota > Gemmatimonadetes > Gemmatimonadales > Gemmatimonadaceae > Gemmatimonas. Next base: position 11,305 of record JANLVM010000901.1, on the reverse strand, counting down.
GCGCGGCAATCCGGGCGGACTGCTCGAACAGGGTGTGGGCGTGGCGGAGCTCTTCCTCGATCCCGGTCAGAGCATCGTCCAGTTGCGAGCGCGTCCGGGACAGGCGCCGCAAACGATCAGTGATAAGTCTGCGCAGCGTTGGCCGACGCTTCCCATTGCCGTGCTCATCGACAAGGGCAGCGCCAGTGCGTCGGAAATTGTGGCCGGCGCGCTGCAAGATCATGACCGCGCGATCGTTGTCGGCATGACCTCGTACGGCAAGGGGAGTGCGCAAAACGTGTATCCGTTGCTCTCCGGCGGCGCGTTGCGACTCACCACGGCACGCTGGTTCACGCCGTCGGGTCGGAGCATCAGCAAGCCGAGGCCGCGCGATCCGGACGAACCGAATGTCGACGCGATCGGTGTGGCGCTTCCCAACGATACGGCCCGTCCGCGATTCCGCACCGACGATGGTCGGACCGTGTTGGGTGGCGGAGGCATTACCCCGGATGTGCAGGTCGGTGACTCACTCACGCCCATCCCCGTCCAACTGCTGGCGCGCGCGATGGGCAAGCGTCTTGGCGACTATCGCGATGCACTGGCGAGCGAAGCGACGTCGGTGAAATCGACCGTGAAGGGACCGAACGATCCGGTGTCTCGCGCGATGCTCGACGCCGTGTATGAATCGCTAGTGTTGCGGAAGGTCGCACCAGATCGCGCAATCTTCGACAATGCGTCGCCGTGGATCGCGCGTTCCCTGGGTTACGAAATGACCCGCGTGGCGTTCGGACCAGACGCCGAATTTCTCCGGCGCGCGCAAGATGATCCGGTTATCCAGCGTTCACGTACTATCCTGCAAGCGGCGAAGCTCCCCAAGCAGGTGTTCGTCGGGGTGACTGCGGCGGTACCGCCGCAGTAGGCGAACACCACGCCACGCTGGGTTTACGCTACACCCCGGGGATCTTGGTGATCACCTTCACGCCCTTGGGAGCGGTAAACACGAACGCGTTCTTCGGAAGCACGGCGTTCGGCACCCACGTGGTGAGGGTAATCATCCGCTCGACCCCTTGCACGTCGGTGATCTGCACGCGCACCGGGCGCGGCTCTGCATTGTCCAGCCAAAGCGTCGCCTTGCTAAAGGGCACACTGCCTTCAGTTCGCGGGACGAGCATGACGCGACGGGTGGCGCGGCCCTCAATTGTGACCGACTCGCCTCCCGTAATCGCGAACGCACGCTTCGGAGCGTCAAGCAGCGAGCCCAGGAGGTCGACGACCAACGCGCCATCGGCGTCGGCGGGAAGCTTCATGACCTGACCCGGCGCGCTGCTGGGCAGGTACACCCACAGCGATTTGCCATCGCCGACAATGCGATCGCCGACGGGTTCGGTGAAGGTGATACTCACGCGTCCCGGCTTCTGCTGTTGAAAGGTGCCGCGCGACAACGCGGTGCGCCCGAGCAGTGGGTTGGTGATGCGCTGTTCGAATCGCGCTTCAAGCGTCGCGTGGGTCTTCCACGCTGTGGCGACACGATCGTAGGCGGTTTCCGCCGGTGACTGTGCGCCCAATGTCCCACCAACGATGGTCGCGACGCACACACTAACACGCGTGGCGGTACGGATGGTGCGTTGTGCGAGGTGAGTGTGCATGAAGTGACGTACCCGACGCCAGCGACAAGGTGCCAGCGTGCGCATGGTCACACTGGCGCTGGCGCCACGCCGGGCGTCGGTGCAATGGTGCGACCGATGGCGTGCGCAATGGCCTGGAGCTCCTTGACTAACTGCATGAACTGCTCGGGATAGAGCGACTGGGCGCCGTCGGAGAGCGCTTTGTCGGGGTGCGGATGCACTTCCACCAGAATCCCGTCGGCGCCTGCCGCCACCGCGGCGCGGGCCATGGGCGTCACCTTGTCGCGCAGCCCCGTGCCGTGACTAGGGTCGGCGATGATGGGCAGGTGCGAGAGTTTGTGCACCACCGGAATCGCCGTCAAATCGAACAAATTTCGCGTGGCCGAATCGAAGGTCCGCACGCCGCGTTCACAGAGAATCACGTTGGGATTCCCTTCGGCCAGAATGTACTCCGCGCTCATCAGCAGATCGTTGATGGTGGCCGCCATGCCGCGCTTGAGCATGACGGGCTTGCCCAGCTTCCCGACGTGTCGCAGCAGCGAATAGTTTTGCATGTTCCGCGCGCCAATCTGAATGCAGTCGGCGTACTCGGCGACGAGATCGGCGCCCGTTTCGTCCATCGCTTCGGTGATGATGGCCAGTCCCGTTTCCTGGCGCGCCATCGCCAGCAACTCGAGTCCTTTCTTGCCCATGCCCTGAAACGCGTAAGGCGACGATCGCGGCTTGAACGCTCCGCCGCGGAGCGCCGTGGCTCCACCGGCGCGTACTGCGCGCGCTGCCGACATGATCTGCTCTTCACTTTCTACCGAGCATGGGCCCGCGATCACCACGATCTCATCACCACCAACGCGTACGCCCGGTGCGATCTCGACGATCGTATTTTCGTTCTTCCATTCCCGCGCCGCTTGACGATACGGCTTCTGCACGATGAGCACACTGGCGACGCTGGGCAGTCCCTCGATATAGGACCAATCGACTTTGGAATCGTCGCCCAGTAGACCGATCGCCGTACGCGTGGAGCCCGGCAAGGGGAGCGGCTTGAATCCCTGCCGCACGATCTCGTCGCACACGCGATCGATATCGGCAGCACTGGCGTTGGGTTGCATGACGACCAGCATAGCACGTCCTCAGAAATCGATGAACCAGCCGTCGGTCGCAAGGACCACCGGGCCGGTGTACTGTTCCGCCACTTCGGCGACGATGTCGACGAACTCGACAGGTGCATAAAAATGCGTCAGCACAAGACGTTTGGAGTGCGCCCGGGCCGCAAGGGTGCCAGCTTGCCGCGGTGTGAGATGCTCACGAACGGCCATGCTATCCGGCAACGAGCACTCAGCCAGCAGCACGTCACACCCTGCCGCCCAGTCGGCCAATCGCTCGTCGTATCCGGTGTCCCCGGTGTACACGAATCGCGTCGCGCCCTGCACGACGGAATATGCCACGCTCTCGGCAGTATGTGGTACCGGCAGGGCAGTGAGCTCGACGCCGTCGGGAAGCCGAGCCACCTCGTCGGGCACCAGTTCACGAATCGTGAGCGGAAATCCCGGCGCCAACAGCCATGGTCCATAGAGAGCCGCCAAACTCTCGAGGAAGGCCCCGGTGCCCGGTGGACCATACACCGTCACAGGATCCGACCGTGGCGGCAGCTGTCCCCAACGCCAACCCATCACCAGCATCACCATGTCGGCAATGTGATCGGCGTGAAAATGCGTGAGGGCCACATGCGTAATGGACTGCCAGGGTACGCCCAGCGACGCCATGCGATGCACCGAACCCGCGCCGCAGTCGAGGAGCAACGACACACTGCCCGCATTCACGAGATGCGCGGACGCCACGCGTGTTGCGTGCGGTGCCGCCGTTCCGGTACCGATGGTGGTCAGACGCATGGGATGGGTGATCACGCCGTCGTTAGCGGCCAAGGAAGAGCATTCGGCGAAAGGTAGGCGGTTCTCGCCCGGCCTGAAAACGCAACAAGTAGACGCCAGGCGCTACCGTGCGTCCATCGTTGCCGGTTGCATCCCACACGAATCGGTTGTTGCAGTTGCTGCCAGCGCCCGGTACGCCCTGCCCGTAGCGACCGGCCGGGAAGTCCCGCACACCGTCTGCGCCGGGAATGAGTGTACGAACCAAGTTGCCCCGCAGGTCGATGACGTCAAGCGCGACGCGTGCGCCCGGCTCGGCGACATCGAACCAAATACAGGTGGCGAAGGCGACCGGCGAAGGGAAGGGATTGGGGAAATTCTGATAGAGAAGCGTCACGGCCGGCAGGGGCTGATCGATGATGATAAGCGTCGCGTTGCTGTTCACCACGATCGAGGTGCCATTGTCGAGTGACGCGCGTACGCTCCAGCGGTACGACGTATTCGACTGCAGGTCCACCGTGGGCCGATACGTGGTATCCCTGATGCCAGCCACGCCTTGCTCAGGCCGCCCGGACGTCGTGATTTCGAGATCGTATTTCCACGCGCCCAACAACGGCGTCACCCGCGCGCCACGCCAGATGAACAGCGGACGTCGAGTGGAAAACACATCACCCGTCGGTGAATTCGGTGTGATCAATGTCAACCAGGTCGGTACCGTGCGCGGACCCCCTCGCGCAGATTCTGCCGAACGGCCATCGGCACCTTCCACCACCGCTCGCCAGAATACGCGCGCGTCACTCGGCAAGGGCCGCACGACCTGCATCAACGCGATGGTGTCGTTGGTGACGAACGAGGAGTCGAGCACCAGGCCGTTGGTAAAATCGCCGGTAGTAGCGATCTGCACGGTCACACGAATTGGTCGTGCGTTGGCAAACCCGAACGCGCGGAGGGTGAACGCCGGTGTTATCGACGGGAGGATCGGGCCCTCGGGCCCATCCAATACCACCGACTGCGCCGCGGCGGCCGGGGGCCATGGCAGGAGTGCCGCCAGCGCGATTATTACACCAAGGGCCAACCGATTCGCCGCGCGAACGGACTTGAGACGCACGGCGTGCCCCAACGACCGGCCCTTGCCATCAGCGGTGCTCACGCCGATGGCACTGCATCCGAGTCGACTTCATCGAGCACGGCGCCGCCGCGCAAGCGAACCGCCACGATCGACGACACGCCAGGTTCTTGCATCGTCACGCCGTACACTGCGTCGGCCGCTTCGGTTGTTGTGCGCGGATTGTGCGTAATCACGATGAACTGCGTGCGCGACTTGAACTGATTGAGCATTTTGACGAACCGACCGATGTTGTGGTCATCCAGTGGCGCATCGACTTCGTCGAGCAGACAGAACGGGCTTGGCTTGGTGAGGAAAATGCCGAACAGCAAGGAGAGCGCCACCAACGCGCGTTCACCGCTCGACAGGAGATGAATGCGCTGCGTCTTCTTCCCGCGTGGTGACGCATGGATTTCAATGTCGCAATCCAGTGGCGCATCGGGGTTCTCCAGCCGCAAGTCGCACTCACCGCCCCCAAATAGTGTCAGAAATATCTGACGGAAATTCTCGCGCACCTGCGAGAAGGTGACAAGAAACAGCTCGCGCGCGGTGCTGTCGATTTCACGAATGGCCTGGTGCAACGACTGCTTCGCCGACACCAGGTCGTTGCGCTGTCCGGTGAGAAACTCAAGACGGCGTTGCTCCTCGTCATGTTCCTCAATGGCCAGCGGATTCACCGGTCCGAGCTCGTCGAGCGATGTGCGCAGTTGCAGCGCTTCCGTGCGAAGCGCATCGGTGGGCAAATCCAGCTCGACAAAACCCGCCAGCAAGTCCTCCAGCGCACGACGCCACTCAATTTCCAGGCGCTGCCGAATGGCCTCGCGTCGCCCGGCCAGTTCGGTGTGTCGCAGCTGCGCACTGTGCAACTGTTCACCCAAGGTGCTGGCGCGACGACGCGCGTCGTCCAGCTGGGTCTCCGCCGTGTCGAGTGCCAGCGAGGCCGCGGCCACCGCGCGCTCAGCGTCGGCCAAACGCCCATCGGCGTCAGCGAGCGATTTCTGTTCAGTCTCCAACGCGGACCGCCAAGTGGCCAATTGCGCCGCCAGCAGCTGATCGGCTTCGGACAACGACGAGAGCTCATGAACGAGGGATTCGGTGCGTGCTGCGGCCGTCGAATCTTCTTCGACCAACCGTTTCTCGCGATCCACAGCTACCGACAAACGCGCCTGCGCCTGTGCCTGCGCGACTTGCCACGTGGCCCGCGCGTCGCGCGACAGTTCTTGCTCTTTCTCGGCGTCGGACAGCACGGTCCGCGCGTCGGTGCTCTCCGCGTCGGCCTCGCCCGCGCGCACATCAAGCGCGGTCGTCTGCTCCTGGAGGTGCCGTGTGCGCGTGTCCAATTCATCCAATCGCATGGTCAGACGTTCTGCCAGTGCACTCGACTGCTGCAGTTCGCGATCGGCGCGCTCGCGTCTCCGTTCGACTTCGGCATGGACCTCGTCGGCACGACGCGCGTCCTGTTGCGCGCGATTCCAGGCGTCAACCGCCGCTAGCTGCGAACGCTCGGCCTCGCCCAACGCGACTCGTGCCGCGTCGGCCGCCATCGAGGCGGACTGTTGTGTGGCATCCGCCTTCGCCAAATCGGTTTCCAGCCTGGTCAGCTCGGCGCGGCGCTGTAGAGGACCAGCGCCAGATGCGGTTCCCGGCAGAAAAACTGCGCCGCGATCGTCAACAAACGCTTCGCCACCATCCAACGCGCGCACTTTGCCCAATAGCGCGCGTACCCAGCGCGCGGTGGGCCCGCTGGCCTGCACGCTGGCCGAGAGCGCGTCGGTCTCGGCGCTCATCTCCGTAACGATATCGAGGGGCAGTAACAACAGCGGCCCTGGCTGCGTTTCCGCATGCCAGCGACGCACCGCGTGCGCCACTTCGCCGTCACGCACAACGATGGCGTGCAGCGTGGCGCCGAGGTACCGCTCGACAAGCTTCGCGGCCTCACCGTCGGCGGTCACGAAGTCGGTGAGTGGTCCCAGCACCGCGCCGTCGCCAAATCGATCGCGTTCCTTGAGCAGCTTCGCCGCAGACGGCGCCAGTCCGACCCGCTCCCGTTCCAGATCCTGCAGCGCGTTGCGACGCGCTTCCAGCGTCGTGCGCGATTCGACGGCGGCGGCGAACGCGCTGCGTGATTCCGCGTCGGCCGTTCGGGTTCGCTCGGCGACCAGTCGCGCGCCTTCCATCGACCGCTGCGCGTCACGGGAATTGCCTGTCGTCAGTTGAATCTGGTCGCGCGCGGCAACGAGCTCGCGTTCAGCGGCCGTCAAGGTATCGGCGAGTTGCTGTCGCTCGATCTCGAGCGCTTCGCGCCGCTGCTGCGTCTCGCCGTGTTCGCGCCCGGCGCTATCGCGGTCGTGCTCGAGTCGTCGGGCCTGGTCGCGATGTTCGCGTACTTGACGATCCAACTGGTCCAGCACGGTGCGGGCGCGCTGCACTAACTCACGCGTCGCATGCTCGGCCGTGATGCGCTGTGCCAGCGCTTCTCCGGCGCCTGCGAGCTCGCGCTCGAGCGTGCTCTTGTCGGTCGCGGCCCGTTCACGATCTTCGCGCAGACGACGACCGAACGCTTCATTTTCACGGCGCTCAGATTCGGCGCGCTCACGTCGCAGCACCGTGCTCCGCTGCCGTTCCTCGGAGACCGCCAGCTCGCGCTCAAGACGCTGTGTCTGTTCGCGCTGTTCGGACGCCAGGCGGGCCAGTTCTCCACGACGCCCCTCGGCGGTGGCGCGCGTGCTGTGTGCCGTTTCTCGCGCCGCCTCCGACGATCGGATCAGCGCATCGGCTTCAGGAACACCGGCCGACAACTCTACCAGCCCACTCTCAAGCGCTGCGAGCTCATCATGCCACGCGGCCATCTCGCGAGTGGCCAACGAAATCTCAACGTGAAAGCGCCGCGACGTCAGTTCGGCGTGACGCTCCGCCCGCCGCCGCTGACGCGCCAACGAACGCACCTGACTCTGCACTTCGGAGATAAGATCGTCGAGGCGCGCCAGGTCGACCGTCGTTTCGTCAAGGCGACGCTCGGCACTGCGACGGCGATCGCGATACAGGCCGACGCCCGCCGCTTCCTCGAACAGCTCGCGCCGTTCGTCAGGACGGTCGGACAGCAGCGCGTCGATCATCCGGCTTTCGATGACGACACCGGAGTCGGCCCCCAGTCCGGTTCCGCGGACCAGATCCTGGATATCACGGAGTCGACAGGGCGCGCGATTGAGCAGGTATTCGCTTTCACCTGAACGCAGCAGACGACGCGTGAGCACCACTTCCTTGAACGGCACCGGCAACTCGCCGTCGTTGTTCTCGAAGTGCAGCGAGACTTCGGCCATGTTCACCGCCTTACGCGACGAAGAGCCGTGAAAAATCACGTCCTCCATTTTCGCGCCGCGCATCGTGCGTGCCCGTTGCTCGCCCAGGACCCAACGCACCGCATCGGAGACGTTCGACTTGCCACTACCATTCGGGCCCACAATCGCCGTCACGCCGCGTTCGAACAGGAACTCCGTGTGATCCGCAAACGCCTTGAACCCGTGCACTTCCAGCTTCGTCAACCGCACTAGAACGCTCTCCCTGTTCGATATGCCAGCACGGGCGTGATCCCCTGTGCACGCAATGAATCTGCTAATGGCGTCGCCTGTTCAGGCGATTCGAAGGCGCCGGTATACAATGTGGTACTGCCGCTGGCCTGTTGCAGCGCGTACGCCAGGATGCCGCGCTGACCGTAGTCCGCGATGCGGGTACCAACAGTCGTCGCGGAGACGCCGCTTTCTAATCGCAACGCAAACGGCACGCTGATGACCGTGCCCACGGCAACCGGTTTGGTCGCACGCAACTGCGCCAACAGCATCATGGCGGCGTCCCGATCGGGCGTGGCACCCACGAACACGCGGAATCGCTCCACCCCCTGGCGCATGACCGGCACGACCGACAGAGCGGGCTGCGACGCCAGGCGTTCGTCAGCCAGTGCCTCGCGACGCGTGTTGGCCCATGCGTAGTAAATCGCATAGCGCGCGGCCACAGCAGAATCGGCCGGGTTGGCGACGGCGAGCGTCTCGCCCGCCGCACGCGGCACGCGCTCACCACTGGAATCACCAAGCCCATCAAACGCGCGATTCGCCGAGTCCAACAGGGTACTATCGTCTCGACTGAGCGTGTCCATTGGCGTCGGTTTCACCAGCATCGCCCCCGTGTCTGCGGAGGGTCGTGCGAACCACGCGTCGACGGGCGCTGGCAGTGCCGTCACAATCTGTTTCCAGAACGCGCCAACCCCGACAGCGACCGCACCAAGCACGAAAATTCCCGCGATGATCTTGCCGCGACGACCATCGTTGGTTTGCACGGCGGCGTGGCGCGCGCGTAAGGCCTTGGCGCGTGGTGGCGCGGGCGGCAATGGTGCCTCCGGCGCTGGCGGTGGGGCGATGAGCGGAATACCCGCAGGCATGGGGAATCGCGTGTCGCCAACCGGCAGCAGCGCCCCGACGTACCCGCACAACTCAGCGAATCCTGGTGTGCCCGGTACCGCCACGACGAGCAGCAGCGCGCCCACTTGGTGAAACCCCGCCGCAAGCCGACGCCAGCGGTCGTTCGCATACACGGCCTCATGCGCGACCGCCTCGGTACCGCTTGGCATCAGAAACACGCTGCCGGCCGCGTCGATTTGTCGCGCGATGCGATTGAGCGACACACCATACAGGAAACTGTCGGAGATGCCATGCGGATCGTCGCTACGATTGAGCGCCTCCAACGGCGGGCTCTCGCCCACCAGATCAGCGATGGCCACCCGACGGCGGGCGCCTTGCGCGCGCGCCAGTCCAATCGCCAGCGCCGCCGCAGCAGTCGCATCGGTGCCGGCCACGACGGCGGCAAACACGTTGTCGAGCAGTGGCGAAAGCCGCTGCCCCTCGCTCTCCCACGAATCGAATTGTGCGATCGGATTGCCGGTCATGGGGTGCCCTCGAAGATCCAGTAACTCTGGCCAGACGCTCGGCCCACACGATCGGCGGCCTCGCGCGTGGCGAACGGTCCCATGACCACTCGGTAGAGCGTGGTGCCATTCCGGTTTGACATCGTGATGCGCGGCGCCTGGCCACCAACGCGAATACGCGACACGAGATCTCGAGCCGTTTGCTCGTTCTGTACGGCGGCGAAGGATACAGTGTACATCGACGACGTGGCACTGTCAGCCTTAATTGGCGGGTCCGCCGGAGGACCGGGTGTGAGGCGCGTCGGGGCGGTGGCCCCGGGCAAGCTGTCCGGCAGTGCGCGAGACACCGTGTCGTTCACATCGGCGGTGTCCCGCGGCGCCGATGTGCGAAAATGCACTGGTTGGTCGAGCAGTGCCGACCGTGGTCGGAACCCATTCCACCGAAACGCATGCCAGAACTCTCGCGCGCCGCGCGCGATGGTGCGGCCGTCAGACAAGTTCGCCGCGCTGGTGAGCACCACATCGTCGCCGCGGGACATCGCAATGGCGCCATCGGCGAGTACCAGCGGCAGATCGGCGCGCCATTCGGAACGCACCGTGCCTCGTACCGCATCATCGGCGAGGCTCACCACGTACACCGAATCGGCCGGACCACGGGCCAACAGGATTCGGCCCAGCGGATCCATTCTCAACGCCGTCGGCACGCTGGCGAGCTTGATCTTGCCACTCACGCGTTCTTCGAAGCGATCGATCACCCGGATTGCCCGATCATTCGCGAGCGCCACGAACAATCGATCGCCGCTGGGCGTCGCCACGATGGCGCGAACCGGATTGCCCAGATCAATGTCGAGCGCCGGTTGCATATCGCGTACTCGCACCGCAATCACCGACTCGTTGGCGCCAAAAAAGACGCGATCGCCAATACTGGCACCGGTCGAGGCGATCATCGCGGCATTGGCCTCGGCTTTGCCGCCAACGTCGAACGAAATCGTATCGACGATTTCCTGACCCGGCGGTCGAATGCGCCAGACAATCGCCCGCGACCCAGAGGCGCCAGCTACGATAAGCGCACCGTCCGACTGCGCGAACAGGGCCGATGCCGGGAGCGACGGCTGAAATTTCCACTCGCCGCCACTGGGCGTGAACCGCGTGACCTCGCCGTTCGCGGTGAGGGCGTACGTCGTGGCGCCGTCGGCTGAAGAGAAGGCGCGCAATGCCGTGTCGCGACTGCTGGTGACCGTGCCCAGACGGAGGTCCACCCGCACCGGGGCTCGGCGGAGGTCGATGGCCGCGAGGTAGCCGTCCTCGGCCCCGAAGGCAATGACTTCGTTAAGGCCCGATGCGCGGGCGTTGGACCGCCAAAGCACCGTATCGAGCCGGGGGTAGGGATAGGCCGTCATGATTCCGCCGTCGCGCGCAACGCGCAGTACGACGGGATCGGGTCCACCGGGGATGCTGGGTGTGGCGTCTGCTCTGGACAGGCTGGACGAGCGATCGGAACAGCCGCACGCGAGAGCCAAGAGCGCCGACGCGAGAAGCGTGCGCACGTCTGAAAAGTACCTGATCGCGGAAGGGGTGGGGAGGGGGAGGGCGGGCACCGTGGGGACGCTCGTCACGCTCCGACCTCCCCGGAATTTCTCGGGGTTCGGTGTCGCCGCTCGGGCTGCGGGCGGCATATTCCTCACATGCCCATTGACTCGTCGCTCGCGTCGACTTCTCCGCCGTCATGGGCCGCCGTCAAAGCGCTGTGGGCGCAACTTGAGGCCGCCGATTCTCTCGAGCGTGATCGAGTACTTGCGGACGCCAGCATCCCGGTCGC
>JANLVM010000101.1:0-6557 GCA_031364015.1 Gemmatimonadaceae bacterium | reverse complement strand
ATCACGGCATCCATCAGCGCCCGCCCCACGCCTCGCCACATGCCGAGCGTCGCCGGGTCAATCGTTTTGAGTTCGGCTACCGCCGCTTCGATCCTGGCGTCGAGCGCTGCCAACACGCTGGGTACATCGGCCAGCACAATCGAGGGCTCGCGCTCCAGAACCAGCGCGCTCCGTTGCGCATCGGTCAGCACATCGCCGCGCGCGTACGCAAACAGTCGGTCTACCACGCCCGCGATGTGGCGCACATGGAAAGCTGCAGACGCCACGCCGGCTGGGCGTGCATTCCATTGAGCTTCAGTGAGCCCGGGAACCATCTCGCCAACACTTTCGCGAATCTGCAGCAGAATGTGCGCGACCGGCTGCAGTACGGCGGGCACGTCATCTACGGGTCCGCGCTGCCACCACTCCGTTTCTGCCATCGTCAAGTTCCGGTGAAAGGCTGTTCGCGTGGCGACACGTTACTTGATGGAGTCAAGTTTCGCCTTGAGTCTCGTGTTTGTTGGGTACGCGGCGACAACCGGTCCCAACACCGCCCTCGCGCCGCGACACCCAAGAAGAAATTGCGAGTCCGAATGCCACGCGCTTCGTGAGCGCGATAAAGCGGAACGCCACACCGATGTACAAGAGGGCGATGGCGAAGTGAACGAACTGGGGATGATTGATCGCAAGGTTTGGCATTCCACAATGTGACGTCGACTCCCGCACTTTCGCCAGCGGGTGGCGACACAGACGGGCGTGGCTGACCGCGCACGCGCACCATCTGGTAGTTTCCGTTGGTGAGTATCGAAGACGAATGGCTGTGGGGATGGGACCCCACCCCGGGTATCGTATCGGTCTGGGCTGAAGGCGACGGACACGCCGTTATCTGGCGCCGCATCGCTGATACGGGCGCGCTAGTTCGTGAGGACGCGCGCTTTCGGCCATGGCTGTTGCTCGATTCACTCACGGACCTCGAGCACGTCGGCGCGGCACTTGTTCGCGACGACACCGTCGATGGGGCCGATGGTACCGAAGGAGCCGCGCCGACAGGCCTTCGCTACCGCGAGCTGGAGGGACCCGGTGCCCTGCGGTACCTGGTGTCGGCGACCGATTGGACCACCCTGACGAGCGCGATTCTCAAGGGCGCGAGCACGCGTCGTGGTCGACGGGTCGGACATCTGCGAGACCTCGACGCCACGAGCTACCATGCGCTGCCGCCCGAGGAGCAATACCTGGTGGCGACGGGCCGCACGTACTTTCGAGATCTCGCGTTCGATCAATTGCATCGACTGCAGTTCGATCTGGAAACGACAGGACTCGACGCCGAGCGACATCGCATCTTCATGATTGCCGTTCGTGATCAAACCGGTGCGGTGGAGACGCTTGAAGCGCACGACGAGAGTGACGCGGCCGAAGCAGACCTCATTGCACGACTGGTCGCGAAAGTGCGGACGTGCGACCCCGATGTCATCGAGAATCACAATCTGCACGGGTTCGACCTGCCATTTCTCGATACGCGAGCGCGTCGACTCGGCGTGACGCTCAATCTCGGGCGTTTAAACGACAGGAAGTTGCGCACGCGCGCGGCGCGCCGCGGTGCGAAGAGTCGCAGCGACGCGACGCAACGCGTGCGATTCGTGGCACCGGGGAGGGAACTCATCGATACGCTCGATGCCGTGCGGCGGTATGATTTTTCCGCACGCGAGCTGCCGGGTCACGGGTTGAAAGCGGTGGCGCGCCATCTGGGAATCGCCGGACCGGATCGGGAGATGATTCGTGGCGATCAGATTCACGTAGTGTATCGCACCGATCCGGCGCGCGTGCGTCGCTATGCGACTGCTGATGTCCAGGAGGTCGCGGCGCTGGCGGAGATGATGGGTGGCGCCGCGTTCGCGTTGGCGCGGATGGCACCCCGTCGCTACGAGCGCCTGGCCGACGCGGGCGCCGCCACCGGCGTGGTGGATCCTTTGCTGGTACGCGCCTATCTGCGCGCTGGCCACGCACTTCCCGCGCATCAATCCGGTGACGGTACCGTTCACAGCGGCGCCGCCTTGCATTTGTTTGCCACCGGCGTGGCACAGCGTGTCGTAAAGGCCGACGTGGCCAGCCTGTATCCGTCACTCATGCGCGCCTTTCGCATTGGCCCAGCACGCGATCATCTCGGCGCCTTTGTATCCCTCGTCGACCGTCTGGTAGACCAGCGACTGACCGCCAAGGCAAGTGCCCGTGCCGCGCCAATCGGGTCGGCCGCGCGCAACACCCACGAAGCGATGTCGGCGGCTATGAAGCTGGTGATCAACTCGGCGTATGGTTATCTCGCGGCCGGCGAAAGCCTGACGCGATTTGCGGACGTGCACGCCGCCAACGAGGTGACTCGGCGTGGCCGCGAAACACTCGCGTTGATGTGTCGCGAGCTCGCCGCGCGTGGCGTGACACTGCTGGAAGCCGACACCGACGGCGTGTACTTTGCTGTGCCTGAATCGTGGAGCGAAATCGATGAACGTCGCGTGGTGACCGACGTCGCCTCCCTGCTGCCTTCGCTCGTTCAGCTCGAGTTTGAAGGACGATACGCGGCCATGCTCTCCCACGAGCCAAAGAACTACGCCTTGCTGACCTATGAGGGGGCGCTCATTCTGCGCGGCGTCGCGTTTCGCTCCAGCCGGGCGGAGCCGTTTGGAGAGGCTTTTCTACGGCGAGCCATTGAGCGCCTGTTGACCGGAGACATTCTCGGCGTGCGAGCGGCCTATCTCGATACGCTTGGCGCGCTGCGGCGACGGCAGTTGACGACTCACGCGGTCTCATCGCGTACGCGACTCACCAAGTCACCGGCGCACTATGCGGAATCACGAGACCAGCGGCGTGAGTTCAGTTACGAAGCGATGCTCTCGAGCGGGCGCACGACGTGGCGGGTCGGTGAACGCGTCCGCGTGTACCGTACGCAGCGCGGAGTCGGCCAGGTGGTGGACGAGTACGACGGCGAATCGGTGGTGAACGACAGCGATGACATCAGGAACTACGACGCGGAGTACTACGCGCGCTTGCTGCGTCGGACGTTCGCCTCACGGCTCGCGCGAGCATTTTCACCTGTCGACTTTGAGGCAGTTTTTGCAGATCCGCAGCAGCTTTCCCTTTTTGCACCGCAGATTGAAAAGATCCGTAGCGTACTCGACCAGACTCACGTAGTAAACCTGGGCGGCGGGGCGTAGGCTCCGCTCCGTTCCGTCTCTTGACTTTTGATCGTTACAAACATATTCTACTAGTTAGTTGAATAGGCAACTAACGGCTCGGTACCCTCATCTCGCGATCAAACCCATGAATCCTGAAGATTCTGCAGTGCTCGATGTCTCCGCGTTCGTTCGTCTGCGCAGCAAGCACCCATCAACGCGCGTGCTCGACGTTCGCACCCCTGGCGAGTTCGAAGCTGAGCACCTGATCGGGGCCTACAATGTCCCCCTCGATACCCTCGCCGAACACGGCGCAGAGATTCGCGCCAACGTGACTGATCCCGTGGTCCTCGTGTGCCGGACCGGTCAACGCGCACGCAAAGCCGAAGAAGCGCTCAGGGCCTTCGGCATGCAGAATCTCCATGTGCTCGATGGCGGGATCTCGGGATGGATTGCCAGCGGGCAGCCCGTGCGCCGAGGCGCACCACGCATGTCGCTGGAGCGTCAGGTGCGCATCGTCGCTGGAGCGCTGGCGGCAACCGGCGGGTTTCTCGCGCTGTTCGTTCACCCGCTCTTTGCGGCGCTCGCCGCCTTCGTGGGGTCAGGACTCGTGTTTGCCGGAGTAACGGATACCTGCACCATGGGGATGCTCCTCGCGAAGCTGCCCTACAATCGGGGAGCGAGCTGCGACGTGCCGGCCATGGTGCGCGCGCTGTCGAAAGGGACACCCTGATTCGTGACGCTCCTGCTCGCACTCAGCCTCGCGGCACTGATCGGACTTTCCCTTGGTCTGCTCGGGGGCGGGGGCTCCATACTCACCGTTCCGGTGCTGGTGTACGTACTTGGCTACGGCGCGAAAGCTGCCATCGCGATGAGCTTGCCGGTGGTTGGCATCACCAGTTTGATGGGCGCCGCACTGCACTGGCGTTTGGGGAACGTACGCGTACCGACCGCACTGAGCTTTGGACTTCTGGCCATGCTTGGTGCGTTTGGCGGTGCCAAACTCGCCGTGTTCATCAGTGGTGCGGTGCAACTCGCGCTGTTGGCGGTGGTCATGTTGGCGGCAGCCGCGTCGATGTTACGCGGGAGCCGAACGATCCCGCGTGAGGTCAGCAACTCGGCGACCGGTGCGCCACGGCTGGCGCTCGTGGTGCCTGTCGCGCTCGGCGTGGGTGTGTTGACGGGACTCGTCGGCATTGGCGGCGGCTTTCTCGTGGTGCCTGCGCTCGTGCTCCTCGCAGGAGTCCCGATGCGTCAAGCGGTGGGAACGTCGCTCCTCGTGATCGCCATGAATTCTGCGTCGGGATTTGTTGGCTATTTGGGCACCGTCACCTTGGACTGGGGATTCCTGGCGCGTTTCACCTCCGCGTCGGTCGTGGGTGCAATGATTGGTACGGCACTCACGGCGCGAGTACCGCAAGCCGCCCTCAAGCGTGGCTTTGCACTGTTACTGCTGGCGATGGGTGGATTTGTACTCTACAAAGTGTTGGTCCCGGTCGGAACGACGTCTTCCATTTCTGCTCAGAGATAACGCACATGTTCTTCCAACGGTTATACGACACCAAGCTTGCCCAAGCGAGTTATATCATCGGGTGCCAGCGGACTGGCGAGGCCGCGATCGTCGATCCCAATCGTGATGTGGCGCAGTACGTTGCGGCGGCCGCGAGAGAAGGCCTGCGGATTGCCTATGTGACTGAGACCCACATTCACGCAGACTTTGTCAGCGGATCCCGTGAACTCGCGCACGTCACCGGCGCTCAACTGCTCTTGTCAGATGAGGGCGATGCCGACTGGAAATATGCGTTTCCCACGACCGACAATGTGCGCCTGCTCAAAGATGGTGAACATTTCATGGTTGGGAATATTCGGGTTGAGGCTCTGCACACGCCCGGACACACCCCAGAGCATTTGAGTTTTCTTGTCACCGACACGACTGCCGCTGCCGGGCCATGGGGAATCCTGACCGGCGACTTCGTCTTTGTCGGCGACGTCGGACGTCCGGATTTGCTGGAGAAGGCAGCGGGGCACATCGGCACGATGGAGGCCAGCGCACGCACGCTGTTCCGTTCGCTGCAGCGTTTCCGCGCGCTACCCGATCGTCTGCAACTGTGGCCCGGGCACGGCGCCGGCTCCGCGTGCGGGAAAGCACTGGGTGCGATCGCGTCATCCACCGTCGGCTATGAAAAAATCGCCAACTGGGGCGTGGCCACGACCGACGAAAGCGAGTTCGTGCGCATGGTCCTTGATGGCCAGCCCGAGCCCCCACGTTACTTCGCGCAAATGAAGCAGATCAACAAGCGCGGCCCGCGCCTGCTGGGGGGATGGCCGCAGGCCCCGAAACTTCCCGCGCCCACGTTGCTATCCCTGCTGCAGAACCACGCGGTCGTCGTCGATACGCGCCCGGCTGACCAGTTTGCGAGCGGACACGTACCCGGCACGATAAACATTCCGCTGAACGACAGCTTCACGACCTGGGCTGGCTGGCTCCTGCCGTATGATCAGGACGTGTATTTGCTCGTTGATGACGCCTGCCACGATTGCGCGAATACCGCGTCGCGCGATCTCGCCATGATTGGCCTTGATCGCGTGACGGGAGTGTTCGGTACCGACGCACTTGACGCGTGGACTTCCACCGGCCAACCGCTGGCGGTGATTGCGCAAGCGACGGCCACCGAGGTCGCCACGATGCTCGAAGACGGCAGTGCCACGGTGATCGATGTGCGCGGTCGCACGGAATGGGAAGCCGGACATCTGCCCGGCGTGGAGAACATTCCACTCGGCTATCTCGACGAGCGGCTCCACGAACTCCCAACACATTTGCCGGTCGTGGTGCACTGCCAAGGGGGAGCACGGTCGGCGATAGCAGCGAGTCTGCTTCAAGCGCACGGTGTGCCACATGTTGTCAACATGGCGGGGGGATTCCTCGCGTGGAACGTCGCACAACTCGCCGTGCACCGCTGACCCACTTTCAAAGGACGACGATCCAGAGGTTCCATGGGTAGCTCGCGCTTGACCGTTGAACAGATTGATCTCATCGCCGACCGGTTTCGCGCGCTCGCCGAACCGGCACGCCTGCATATGCTGAACGCACTCCGCGCTGGAGAACACACCGTCAGTGAGCTCGTGGAGGCGACAGAACTTGGCACGGCGAACGTGTCGAAGCATCTCCAATTGCTATTCGCCGCCGGATTCGTCACACGGCGAAAACAAGGATTCTACGTGTACTACAGTCTTGCTGGAAAGGATGTGTTTCAGCTGTGCGACATCATGTGCGGACGACTCGCGCAGGAAGCTGAAAAGCGTCAGAAGGTGATGTCGAGCCGCTAACCGGGCCTCTAAAGGCATGCGAGTGTGCAAGTTAGCCTAGCCCAGTACGGCCACCGCGGTGAACAGCGGCTGTCGGCGCATGAAGCG
>JANLVM010000822.1:0-4012 GCA_031364015.1 Gemmatimonadaceae bacterium | reverse complement strand
CAGGCGGCTCGGGATCGTGCGTTCCGGCGGTGTTCCTGAACGGATTGGCCGTACCGACGACTGACGGGATTCTCGACACGTTCGTGAACCCGCGCGATGTGCGCGCCGTCGAGATCTATTCGCGCGTCGCGAGTGTGCCGGTTCAGTTCCAGGCCCGAAACGGTTGTGGCTCTATCGTACTGTGGACGGGGGCACGACGCACGTCGTCGCCCCAGCGATAGCACGTGCGAGTGCCCTGGCGAATAACGAGGGCGTTCATAGACCACGCGCTACGCGCTACGACGTTTATAGGCGCGATGCTCGTAGCCGTCGCAAGCGTCGTGCAGGCACAGGCGCCACCACTCACGCCATTTGCGCGACAGAAGGCCGAACGACTCCTGCGCGATAAGCTGGCGTGCCTCGGATGTCACCGGATTGGCGCGGAGGGCGGCATGATTGCGCCGAACCTCGACCTGGTGCAGACGCGCCGTGACCCCGCATACATCGCCGCCATTATCACCGAGCCGTCCCGCGTGCAGCCGGGCGCGGCGATGCCGAAAGCGCGACTCGCCGCCGCCGAGCGCACGCTGATCATCCGGTATCTCGGGGGCGACCCGGCTGCGGTGTATCGCGCGCCTGCTGCTGCTGCTGCTGCCGTCGCCGTTACCAACACCAGTGCCCCCGCGCTGTATCAGAAGTGGTGCGCGGCCTGTCACGGTCCCAATGGAAAGGGTGATGGCCCGAACGCGCCCCACTTGCCGGTCGCTCCGACCAAACACGCCGATGCCGCCGTGACGGCGCTTCGGAGCGATGATGCGCTGTTCGACACCATTCATGGTGGTGGCGCGATCATGAACCGGAGTGCCCGCATGCCCGCGTTTGGCGCGTCATTGTCCACTGCTGAGATCCGCAGTCTTGTCCGTCATATCCGGACACTGTGCCGTTGCGAAGGACCCGCGTGGTCGCGCGACGGGACACGGTGATGCGCTGGTCTGGTGGCACCGCGAGTGTGTTCCTGATGGTGTTGGCCGCGTCGTCCTGCGCGCGCGACGGACAGGACGCGTCCGCGACGTCCGACCGGGTCGACGCGGAACTCACAACCGTGGCGCTTGGTCCCTCACCTCTGGCCCCCGCCCTCGACGAGTTTGCGGGGGCAGAGACGTGCCGGTCGTGCCATGCCACACAGTTCACCGCCTGGCAGTCGTCGACCCACGGCACGGCGGGCGGCGTTCCGGACGCGGGAGCAAACGTCGCAGGTCGCGCTCGCGTGATCGCGCCGTTTGACGGCACTCCACTCCGATTACGGGACGCACGCGTGATTCCCCGGCAACAGCGGGGTGTGTACGCGTTTGTCGTGCAACGACCGGGCGAGCGCGATACCGTGCTCACCGTGGACGCGGTGATTGGCGGCGGACATATGGTCGGTGGTGGCACGCAAGGATTCGTGACGGCGTGGAGCGATGGGACGCTGCGCTTTCTCCCGTTTGACTGGAGTCGACAGAGCCGCACGTGGTTTTGCAACACCGGGACGCGGACGAATAAGGGTTGGGTGCCCATCACGGCGTCCATGCGCCTCGCCGATTGCGGCGACTGGCCGCCGTCACGTGTGCTCGGCGACGAACCGCGCTTCAGCAATTGTCAATCGTGTCACGGTAGCCAGATCGATATCGCGTTTGACACCGCGACGTCGCGATGGGTCACGCATACCAACGGGTTGTCGATCAATTGTGAGTCGTGCCACGGACCCGCCGCGCGCCACGTGCGCCTGATGCGTGCGGGGCCGTCGCGTTCATCCGACATTGGTTTGGTGGCGCTGGCAACGCTGGACAAAGATCAGTCGGTGATGCGGTGCATGTCGTGCCACGCCCTCAAGAATCGGCTTGTGTCGGGCTGGCGGCCCGGCGCCGATCTGATGGAGTTCTATGCGATTCGCCTGTCGCAGCTGGGCGACCATCCACTCACGGCGGACGGCCGCACACGCACGTTCGCGTATCAGGAAGGACATCTGGCGAGCGACTGCTATCGGAATGGCGGCATGACCTGTACGTCGTGTCACGATCCGCATTCCCAACACTATCGCACGGTCGATGGACAGTCGATTCCCGGTCGAACAGGTGATCGACAGTGCACCGTCTGTCATGCGAGCAAGGCCGCAAATATTCCCGCGCACACGAAGCATCGCGCTGGTTCTGCGGGGAGCCAGTGTGTGGCGTGCCACATGGTGTACCAGCAGCAGCACGAACTGGGGCGTGCGATTCGCTATGCGCGGTCCGATCACTCGATTGCGATTCCGCGTCCCGCGCTCGATTCGACGCTGGGAATGACCAGTGCGTGTCGCACCTGCCACGCGGCCATCGGTGACTCGCAGCATCGCACGCAGGTGGCGCAATGGTGGGGTGATACCAAGCCACACGAGACGGCGGTTGCTGGTGTGTTCGCGGCAACGCTGATCACCGACATCGGTGAGGCGACCCCCTTGCTGCTTCGACCGCACTCGCGCAACGCCACGGCGCAGGTGGCTGGGCTGTCACAGTGGCTGGAGCGCTTCGGTCGCTCGAACATGACCGTTGTCCCGCCGTCGTTGGAGGAGCGATTGCGCGCGATGTCGGTGGTCGCGGACCAGGATGTGAGGGCGCTGGCGTTGGCCATCCTGCACTATGTTCGCGGATCGGAACCAGCGACCCGCCGCTTTCTCCAGCGGCAGCTCGACAGCGTGCGCGGCACTCCGACCGCCGATGCCCTGCGGCGGCGATGGGCGATGGTGCTGGGAGGGGTTGGCGATGCGGCGCGCGAGGCGAATCAGTCGGCCGAGGCGGTGACGGCCTACCGCAAGGCGCTCGCGGTCATGCCCGGAGATCCGGCGCTTTTGGTCAACCTCGGGCTCGCGCTGGCCAGCGCCGGAGATCTCGCGGCGGCAGTGAAGGCATACCAACAGGCGCTGGCCGTCGATGCGCGACAGCCCATGGCCGAGATCAACCTTGGTCTGGCGCTTGAGCGCAGTGGCAATAGCGCGGGCGCCGCCGACGCGTTCCGTCGAGGCATAGCGCTCGATCCAACGTGGTCACTGGGCTACCTGAACCTGGGCACCAGTCTGCTGCGCGAGGGGAAGTCTGCTCAAGCGATTCCGTGGTTTGAACGAGCGCTCGCGCGCGACCCGGGCCTGGCGATTGGACACTTTCACCTCTCGCTGGCGCTGCTGAAGGAGGGGAAGCTGTCGCAGTCTTACGCTGCGGTTCGCCGATCACTGGCCCTCGACACCGCAAATGCTGAGGCACGAGAACTCTCCGCTGCGCTGCGTGACACGCTTCGCCCCGGCGGCCGCGGGCGGTAGTTTCGGGCCGGCAGGGTGCGGTATGGCACGCCGGTGCCTGATCGAATCAGGGGCACCTTAAGGACTCGCGTATGGCAAGTAGTTGCCAATTCGCCCGCCGCACAACATGTTTGCGCTGATTTGTTCCCCCTCCCTTGCCGACGCGCTCGTCGGCACACACTTGATGTGAGGTACACCGAGGATGCCGAGACCAGTACTGAACCGTTGGTCGCGCTTTATAGTAGCGATATCGCTAGCGCTGTCTCTTCCGCTGTTCACCGGCATCGCGCAGAGCACCACCGCGATCATAGAAGGCCGCGTCACCGACGCCGCGTCGACGCGTCCGCTTGAGAATGTGCAGGTGACCATCGATGGCACCCAGCTGGGCGCGATGACCAATGCGCAAGGTGGATACCGCATTACCGGTATTCCGGTTCCTGGCGGGACGGCGACTGTACTTCTTCGCGTTCGGGCCATCGGGTACTCGCGCGAAACACGCTCGGTGACGATATGCGCGGGCGAAACGGCCAAGCGGGACTTTGCGGTGAACGTGTCTGCGGTCCAACTGAACCAGGTCGTCGTGACCGGTAGTGGGCAGAAGACTGAGGTGAAGCGCCTCGGCAATACGGTGGCGGTCATCATTCCACCGGCGAACGCACCCATCAACGACATGTCGAACTTGCTCACGGCGCGCGAGCCAGGCGTGTCGGGCCTCGTGTCCGG
>JANLVM010000821.1:0-9231 GCA_031364015.1 Gemmatimonadaceae bacterium | reverse complement strand
GCCGTTTCTGGCAGCGTTACCCAAGGGCATGGCGATGGAACGCGCGTACGCCAAAGCCGGCGGGACACTGATTGTCGGCACCGATCCCACGGGCGGCGGCGGAGTCATCCCGGGATACTCGAATCAGCGCGCGTTGGAACTGCTCGTCGAAGCCGGATTCACGCCATTGGAGGCGATTCGCATGGGAACGCTCAACGGCGCGACGTACCTCGGGCGTGGCGCGCTCGTGGGCTCAATTGCCGTCGGCAAACAGGCGGATCTGGTGGTCATCGATGGCAACCCGGCCGCGCAAATCGCCGACATTCGCAAAGTGCACATGGTGTTCAAGCAAGGCGTCGGATTCGATCCGGCCACGATCATCGAATCGGTGCGAGGGAAAGTCGGACTGTGGTAGCGTACTGCAGGACCGCGCCGTTCGGCGCGCGTGATACTCGCTGGCGCCCGCGCCAACGCACCGGTACTTTCGCATCTCCCGCCTACTCTTCGCCCGCAGCCGCACCACGATGATCCTCCGCAGCCCCCACGCCGATATCGTCATTCCGGGCACACCGCTCGTGCCATTTGTGCTGCAACGCGTGACCGAGTTCCCCGATAAGACCGCCATTGTCTGTGCGGTGTCGGGGCGTTCGTACACGTATGCCGGGTTGGCCAAGGCGGTCGCGCAGGTCGGCGCCGGACTGGCCGCGCGCGGCGTCAAGAAGGGGGATGTCGTTGGCCTGGTGAGCCCGAACACACCCGACTTCGCTGTTGTGTTCTACGCGATTGTGTCCATCGGCGCGATTTGTTCGACCGTCAATCCGATCGCGACGGCTGAGGAAATTGGCACGCAGTTTGCCGACTCCGAAGCGATCATGCTGTTCACCATCCCCGACCTGTACGACAAGTGCGAGGTCGCATCGCGACTGGCGAGCACGGTGCGCGAGATTGTCGTGTTTGGCGAGCATGAGGGCGCGGTGTCGTACGCCGAACTCTTTGCGCATGGTGATACGCCACCCGAGGTCGATATCGATCCGGCCAATGACGTGTGTGCGCTGCCGTACTCCAGCGGTACGTCGGGTATTCCGAAGGGCGTGATGCTGACGCACCGCAATCTCGTCGCTAACCTGTGTCAGATGCGCGAGCCGTCGATGATGTTGAACTCGGACGACCGTGTCATGGGCGTGCTTCCGTTCTTTCACATTTATGGTATGGTGGTCATCATGGGGGCCGCGCTGGTGGGAGGGGCCACCATCGTCTCCATGCCACGGTTTGAATTGGAGGCGTTTCTCAAAGCTTTGCAGGACCATCGCATTACGTACGCGAACGTGGTGCCTCCCATTTTGCTGGCGTTCGCCAAGCATCCGATGATGTCTGACTTCGATCTCAGCGCGCTGCGAACGCTGTTCAGTGGCGCGGCGCCGCTGGGTGGCGATTTGTCGAAGGCGGTGGAACAGCGGCTCGGTGTGCGCGTGCGGCAGGGATACGGTCTCACGGAAACGAGTCCTGTCACGCACTTCCATCCGATCGAAAGTGATGTGGTGATCCCGTCGTCGGTGGGACCCATGGTACCCAATACGACGTG
Organism: Gemmatimonadaceae bacterium; assembly: GCA_031364015.1. Classification (GTDB taxonomy): domain Bacteria; phylum Gemmatimonadota; class Gemmatimonadetes; order Gemmatimonadales; family Gemmatimonadaceae; genus Gemmatimonas. Next base: position 7,670 of record JANLVM010000821.1, on the reverse strand, counting down.
TCGCATCGTGGACCCGCTCACTGAGCAGGACGTACCGGTTGGCGAACGGGGCGAACTGTGGATTCACGGTCCGCAGGTGATGAAGGGGTATTTCAACAAACCGGAAGCGACCGCCGCCTGTCTCAGTGCCGACGGCTGGTTTCGCACCGGTGACGTGGCGATCGTCGATGAACGCGGGTGGTTTTCCATCGTCGATCGGGTGAAAGAACTCATCAAATACAAGGGGCTGCAGGTCGCACCGGCGGAGCTGGAAGCGGTGCTGCTGTCGAATCCGGCCATCGCCGACGCGGCCGTGATTCCCGTTCCCAACGACGAGGCGGGCGAAGTCCCCAAGGCCTTCGTAGTGGTGCGATCACCACTCACGGCCGACGAGGTGATGGCGTACGTGGCCGAACGCGTGTCGCCGTACAAGAAGATCCGTGCGGTGGAGTTCGTCGACAGCATCCCCAAGTCGCCGTCAGGCAAAATTCTGCGTCGCCTGCTCGTTGAGAAGGAACGCCAGGCAGCGGCCCAACTGCACGCTCATTCCACACTGATCACATGACCGCAACTCGGCTCGGCATCGGTTTCGTTGGTTCGGGATTCAACGCCCGGTTTCACATGCAAGGCATGCGCTATGTGCGCGACGCCGATGTGCTGGGTGTGTGGAGTCCCAACGCCAGGAATGCCGCGTCAGCCGCCACGTACGCGCGCGAGCTCGAGGTGGGCGCGTGTAAGGCCTACAAGTCCATCACGGAAATGGTCGCCGATCCGGCTATCGACGCGATCTGGTTGAACGGGCCCAACCAGGCGCGCGTCGAGAATGTCCAGGAAGTATGCGACGCGGTCACCAGTGGGAAAGGTACGCTCAAGGGGATTGCCTGCGAGAAGCCGTTGGCGCGATCGGTGTCCGAAGCAAAAGACGTGCTGCGAATGGTGGAGAAGGCCGGCATTATGCACGGTTATCTCGAGAATCAATATTTCTCACCCCAGGTGAGCGTGGGACACAACCTCATATGGCGACGCGGAGCGGCAACAACTGGTCGACCGTATCTGGCGCGCGCCGCTGAGGAGCACAGCGGGCCGCACATGCCGTGGTTTTGGAATGGCGCGCAACAAGGTGGCGGCGTATTGAATGACATGATGTGCCACTCAATTCTTGTCGTGCGCCAACTGCTCACGCCGCCGGGCGAATCATTGTCCACCCTCGTGCCCAAGCGCGTCACTGGCCACATCGCGTCACTCAAGTTCACACGCAAGGAGTACGCGGCGCAGCTCAAGAAGACCATGGGGGTGGACTATCTCAAATCACCGTCTGAAGACTTCGCGAGTGTCAACATAGAGTTTGAGGCACCCGATGGCGGTATCGCGATTGGTGAAGCGACCACCAGTTGGAGTTTTGTCGGTCCTGGTCTTCGGCTTTCTGCCGAACTGCTGGGTCCCGAGTACTCGATGAAGTGGAATAGCCTCGAGTCGGGACTCGATCTCTTCTTCTCACGCGCCGTAAAGGGTAAATCGGGCGAAGATATCGTCGAGAAACAGAACGCCGAAGTGGGGCAGATGCCGGTGGTGGTGAACGAGGCGATTGCCTACGGCTATGAAGCGGAAGACCGGCACTTCGTGCGCGCGTTTCTTGGCAAGGAGAAGCCGCTGCTCACGTTCCATGACGGACTCGATGTGGTGCGTTTGCTCATGACCGCGTACATGAGTGCGGAGCAGGGAAAGACACTCGAGTTCCCGCCGCGCGGGATCGAGAAGTTTGTGCCGCAAGTGGCGCAAGGGACCTGGAAGCCGCGGTAGGAGAGAGAACGGACTCCGACCGCGCGGATTGGATCGCGGGGCCGGGAACGCTGGGGAGAGTACCCTGACGCGATCGCGGCTCACGACTCAGAGGATGCCGAGCGCAATACTGATTGAGCCACTGGCGAGTGCGTAGTAGCGGCTCTTGCCTTGTGTACGGGTGGGCATCACGACACCAGCCTCGGCCAGTCGCAGCACCAGCTTGCTCGCGCCGCCTTGCGTCATCTTGCATTGACGCTGGACGTCAAGCACGCGGAACTCAGCGTCGTGCGCGTGTCCCGCCATGATCTCGTGCAATCGCATCGCATCGTTCTCGCCGATCTTGCGGCCAAGTCCCGCGCGCTCCTGCGGTCCGATGGTTGTAATGATATCGGCCACGCGCATGGGCTGGCCGGGATGTGCTGGTGCCCACGTGCGCACCGCCGCGCCGAGCAGGGCAAAGAAGCCGCGAAGCTCGCCATGAAAGCGTGCGTACAACCGGGCCGCGTCGTGAGTAGCGATGGGGTGATTGGGGTGCATGCCGAGTTGCAGGTGCGCGTAGCGGCGGCGCAGCAATTCGGCCACCTCGTCGGCACGCAGTGCTCCCAGCGTGACCGGCGGATCGATGAACTGCGACACCTGGTCGTGCACGCGAAACAGGCGCTGTTCGATGTCCGTGGTGCCCACAAACAACCAATGGGCGTGATCGAACACGAACGCATCTCGCAGACTGTGAATGAGGTTCGCGGCGGCCGCAGCGTCGTCCGCGCTCAAACCCTCAAGGTTGTTCACATGAATGAGGATGCTGCGGGTACCAGACCTGGAAAGGTATTCCAGCGCTGTCTTGAGTTCGTCGAACAGCGAGAGTTCACCGGCCTCCGGGGCGATGCGCGCTCGCTGCCCCTGAACGCCAATCACTCCTGCGGTCACGCCGGCGCTCAGATGGTCCTCGCCCACGATAATGCGATTCAGACGAGTCCAGAAGTCGCCTTCGCGGTCGCGAAGCCCTGCCGCCACGCGCTGACGCACGTTCGCCACGGTGCCCGCCTGCAGACGCTCCGTGGCGCGTATCTGGAGGATGACCTTGAGTACTTCGGCGAGGAATTGCGATGCGGTCATCGCACTCTGGATCCGCACCGGGTCGGCGTGTGTCAGCACGCGAGCCGACTGCAGCTGGGTCTTGAGCGCGCTCACGAAGCTGGTTTTCCCGACGCCCGCCGCCCCTTGAATCACGGTTCGTGAGTTGTCGCTGCTGTGAACAAGCGTTGTGATCTGTCCGATCTCAGCCTCGCGGCCGACGAGCAGCGACGCAGGGCGCGCCTCATCGGGCCCGACGGTGGGATCGAGGGCCTGCCGAAAGAACGGATCGGCGCGAAGCCCGTAGGGGGTCCACAGGTTCGCAATGGCGGGTTCCGGGCGCTTGGGCATGGCGGATTGGCATATGGGCTGCGCACGTTCCCCGCTGAGAGCGTCGTGGCGGAGTATGATGACCATGACACAGAAAGTTGGTAATCATATGTATAATAGCTTAATGCGATATAAACGGATATGATAGCTGCTAATTACCGACATCAGTATCATATCACTGCTCACGCCCCAAGACCGCAACCGGCCCAGGGGCGCGAATCCACGCGCGAGAAGATCGATGTACTTCTTCACGAACTCCTTCGGCAGGAAGTGCCGAGACACATCGAGATGCGCCCCGCGCCACGAAAAGCGCGGTGCATCTTCGATGTGCACCGCGGGCGCGGCCCACACGACACCGGCAATGGGCGCCTGTCGGTAGATGTCCGGCGGGAATAGTGACCCATTTTGACCGATGGCGCATGGCCGTTTCGCCCTGATGGCGTAGTTCGTTTCTGAATGAACATCGTGCCGTCAACGCGGCAACTCGCGCGTACGTCGTTACGCCAGCGCGATAACCTGCCCGGAGATGTTTCGCGCGAGCGGACTAGTCAGAAACGCGACGACATCGGCCACCGACTCCCGTTCGACGTAGTCCTTGTCGCTGCCCATGGTATCGATGTTGGCGGTCGTACGCACTTGGGTGGGTGCAACGGCGTTGGCGCGCACTCCGTGACCGCGCTCGTCGGCGGCGACCGCGCGCATGAGCGCGAGCACGCCGCTTTTCGCGGCGGTATACGCGGCGAGTCCGGCCGACTTTCCGCCCGGCAGTGCGGCGGCGCTGCCGAAATACACGAATGATCCGTGGGCCGAGCGAACGGCGGGAAGGAACGCCCGTGTGGCGTTATAGGCGGTGTCGAGATTGATCATGAACTGCTTCTGCCACGCTGCGGTATCGGTGCTGTCGAGTGCGCCGGTCATGCCAAAGCCACCGGCCACGCAGATGACGGCGTGCACGGCGCCGCCAAACCGGTCGCGGGTGTGCTCGACGATTTCAGTCGCGGCGCGCTCGGCGGCGACGGTATCAGCGAGATTCGCGACGTGGGCAGTAGCGGCGAAGCCTTGCGCGGTGAGCGACGCGGCGCGGGCCTCGACCTCGGCCGGTAGAACGTCAAGCAGCGCCAAGGTGGCGCCGCGTTGCGCAAAGCCCAGCGCGATGGCTTCGCCGACTTGGCCGGCGCGGCCAACACCGGTGATGACGATGAGGCGTCCTGTGAAGTCGAGTCCGTTCATGTTGGGTGACGTCGAGGGTTATTGCACCACAGAGTTTGTGAACCACAGGTCTTTGAACCACGGAGGACACAGAGGCAACGCCCATCAACCGGCAATCAATTCGTGAATGGCATCGGTGCAGGCGGCGAGGCATCGCCCCAGCCCGTCGACCGTATGATCCCCCATGTGTCCAATGCGAAATGTGCGCTGCCTGAGCTGCCCATATCCACCGCCAATCACAAAGCCTCGCTTGGCGACTGCTTTTACCACGGCATCGCCGGTGAGCGAATCCGGCAACGCAATAGCCGTCACCGTCGTTGAGCGATGATTGGGCGCAGCAAACACCGAGAACGGCAGGTACGTCGTCGATGCCAGCTCGTTCACCCACGCATGTGTCGCCGCTGCCATGTCCGAGTGACGTTGCCAGCGCGCCTCGATAGTTTCCTGGGCGATGTGCTCGCACTGCGCAGCGGCAGCGTACAGCAGCGAGAGCGCTGGCGTGTTGGGCGTTTGATTCTTGTGCACGTACTGCTCGAACTCCACCAGATCGAAATACAGTCCACGCGATTCGCCCTGTGCCGCCTGCGCGATGAATCGCTCGGACGCCACGCCAAACGCGAGTCCCGGCGGCAGTGCGAGAGCCTTTTGCGATCCCGTGAGGATGAAATCGATATCCCAGGCATCGGTCTCGACTGGAACACTGGCCAGACCGGTGACGGAATCGACCAGCAACGCGGCGCCGTAGCGGTGGGCCAGGTCGGCCAGTGACGGTAGCGAAGTCAGCGCGCCGGTAGAGGTCTCGGAATGCACCACCGTGACGGCCGCGAACGATCGCGACTTCAGTATCGTTTCGACGGCGTCGAGGTCTGCGACCTGACCCCACGCAATCGAGAGGCATTGCGTGTCGCGCTCACACGCTTTGGCGATCTGTGCGAAGCGTTCGCTGAACGCGCCGTTCACCAAGGCGAGCATCGGACCTGGTGGCGTGCACCGAACGGCCGCCTCCATCAATCCGGTGGCTGACGAACTGGACACGTACACCGGACGCGCCGTGCGGAAAATCGGACGCAGTCCATCCTGAAGGCGCGCGAACAGTGCCTCGAACGCCGCGCCTCGATGTGGCAGCATGGGCGCCAGCATGGCCTCCAGAATCGGGCGACGCACTTCGGTAGGGCCCGGCAGAAAAAACGTGCCGAACGTGGTTGCATCAGACATGCGGTCGCCGTCGGTGATTCGTCATGTAGGCAGGTAGAAAAGCAGAGGGAGCAGTGATTCAAAATCGACCGCTTCCGCGTCGGCCACTGCGACGACGGCGTCTCGACGGATCACGCCGGTATACGCGATAAACTGATCAACCACCCCGCGCGTTGCCGCATCGGTGGATCCGTCGCCCACCATCACTACGGGGCGAGGCAGTGCGGACGCGGTCAACAACTTCGTGAGGACCAGCGGCTTACCGTTCTGCGTGGCGAGAGGCTGATCACCGCTCAGCCGCACCAGGCGACCATCGGAATCCGGCTCGACGTCGACGGCGTGCAGATTGTGCGGAAATATGTGGAGCTCGCGCGCCAGCGGCAGCAACGCGTCGCGGAGCCCGCCGCTGAGCAAGTGGACGGCAACGTTGGCATGTTGCAGCCCGAGAATGAGGGCCGCCGCCAACGGGTGCACGGATTCCACGTATGCTTCCGCCAAGCGGTCGAGATCTTCGCGAGTGGGAGCGATCGCGGCGAGACGTCGTTGGTACACGGCTTCGAGTGGCAGCACACCTTCCATCGCCTGCGTCGTGAGCTCGGCGCACTCGCGCGCCACGTCGGGTCCGCGCCGCCGAGCGAGCCAGTCGATGCCTTCAATCGCGGCGACGGTCGAATCCACATCGAACACGACGGCTGCAAACCGCGGACGTATGACGCCGACATCGATCACAGGACATTCCCGGGCGCCAACAGACCGAGCGGATCGAGTTCGCGCTTGAGCGCTCGCATTGCTCGCAGCTGCAAAGCGCTGGCCTGCATCGGCAGCCAGCGACGTTTGAGCTTGCCAATGCCGTGTTCTGCCGCCACGGTTCCGCCCATCGCCAACACCTCGCGCAGCGTCGCTTCGACGACGGCTTCTATGCGGTGCAGTTCGTCGGCATCATGCGCGATGAAGTTCTGGTGCGGATGTCCGTTCCCCGCGTGCCCGTACGCTACCGCTTGCGGAACACCATGCGCGTCGGCAATCGCACGTGCGCGCACTAGCGCTTCCGCCAGACGTGGGTATGGCACCGCCCAATCGGTAGATACTTTCCGACCACCAAACGGACGACACGCCGCACCGCGCGCATTCATGGTGGCGGGAATCGCATGGCGGATGCGGCGCGCATCACGCAACGCCGCCGACGAATCGTACACGCGAATCTCGCTCGTGTCCGCGCGATGCGTCTCAGCCAGCGACAGCCACGCGTCGAGTGGCAATTCCGTGTCATCGGCTTCGTGCGCTCCCGTTTCCTCGATATACACCAGTGTCTGAGCGTCGGGCGCCCACGCGGTGTTGCCATTGGCTTCGCGCGCAATCACGAAGGCCAGCGCATCGAAGTACTCCAGACATCGCGCATGCACCGCGCCATCGCGTCGAGCCGCGACTACGAAGGCCAGCGCATCAGATTCATTGGCGAACGGGACCGCGAGGCCGAGCACCTGCGACGGCAACGGATGCAGCGCGAATTCGGCGGCCACGACCACACCAAGTGTGCCCTCGCTGCCCACGAACCAGTCCACCGGATCCTGCGTCACCGGGTATCCGACCGTGTTCTTTTCCAGCATGGGACGGCGCAACTCGTGCGTCTCGCCATTGGCCAGCACGACGGTCAGTGCGCGTACATGCGGACCGGTCGCGCCGTACCGCAGCGAACGGGCGCCCGACGCGTTGCAGGTGACTGCACCACCCACCGTGCATTCTTCTTCGCTGGTCGGATCGGGTGTGAACAGCAACCCTTCCGCTTCTGCGGCCCGACGCACATCGGCCACGAGCACGCCGGCCTCTACGCGTATCGACCGGGCCGGGCGATCGAGGTCGAGCACCCGATCGAGACCGCGCAGTGAGAGCAGCACGCCATGGTCAGCGATCGACGCACCGGTGGTGCTGGACTGCGCACCCGCCGGGGTGACCGGGGTCTGCGTTGCGGTGGCTTCACGCAGCAGGGCCTCAACTTCCGGTACCTCGCTGGGCCGCGCGACCGCGTCGGGCACCAACTCGAGGCCTGACGCATCACGCGCATACGCCTGTCGCACGTCGAGATCCCGCGAGACGCGGGTCGC
>JANLVM010000796.1:0-1820 GCA_031364015.1 Gemmatimonadaceae bacterium | reverse complement strand
CCGACACCTTCACCGACAGCCTCGCGCGCCTGACTGGTGATGAGCAGAAGGCCACGAAAACGACGGCGTTTGATCTCCAACTCAATCCGGCCAGTCCCGGCATGAGTCTTCACAAACTCGACAAGGCAAAGGACAAAAACTTCTGGTCGGTGCGTGTCAGCGGCGATCTGCGCATCATTGTGCACAAGACCGCAGACTCGCTGCTGTTGTGCTACGTGAACCATCACGACAAGGCGTACGCGTGGGCTGAGCGGCGTCGACTCGAAGTCCACCCAACCACTGGCGCTGCCCAGTTGGTGGAAGTGCGCGAAACGGTCGTCGACATCACCGTCCCTCGCTTTGTCGAGGCCGAGGTAACGTATCCAGCACCACCCGTCGCGACGCCACTGTTTGCCCACGTCGCCGAGGCGCAGCTGCTGGCGTACGGCGTTCCGTCGGAGTGGATGAGCGATGTGCAGTCCGCGACCGACGATTCGATCTTCACGATCATCGCGCACCTGCCGAGTGAAGCGGCGGAGGCGCTGCTGGAACTGGCGACCGGTGGCAGGCCCGCGGTGCGCGCGACGGGTCCCATCGATGCAGATCCGTTCGAGCATCCGGATGCGAAGCGACGCTTTCGCGTCATGGCCAACGTCGAAGAGCTCGAACGGGCGCTCGCTTGGCCGTGGGATCGGTGGAGTGTATTTCTGCATCCGGCGCAACGTGAGCTCGTCGAGCGCACCTTCAGCGGACCGGCGCGCGTCGCCGGTTCGGCCGGAACTGGCAAGACCGTCGTCGCCCTGCATCGAGCGGTGCATCTGGCCCGGAAACATCCGGACGCGCGCGTTCTGCTCACTACGTTTTCCATTCCGCTCGCGCGGATGCTCAAGCAGAAGCTGCGCCGACTCACAGACAATGACAGCGCGTTGGCGGAACGGATCACAGTGGACGCGATTGATGAAATCGGCATCTCGCTTTATGAAGCGTCGTTCGGCACGTCACGGGTCGCCACGTCGGCGATGATTCGGACGCTGCTTTCGTCAATATCAAGCGACGTGAGCGGGCACTCGTTCTCCGAGCGATTTTTGGAGCAGGAGTGGACCGAGGTTGTGGACGCCTGGCAACTTGCATCATGGGAGTCCTATCGCGATGTGGCGCGACTGGGCCGCAAGCAACGCCTGAGTGAGAAGCAGCGCGCCACGCTGTGGACCATCTTCTCAACGGCCCAGCAACGACTTCGCGAAAGTGCGCTGGTGACACTTGCGCAGATCTACGGTGACGTGGCCAGAGAGATCGAGGAGGGAAATTCGCGGCCTTTCGACTACGTCGTGGTTGATGAAGCGCAGGACGTGAGCATTCCGCAGTTGCGGTTCCTGGCGACACTTGGCGGTAATCGCGCGGATTCACTGTTCTTCGCCGGCGATCAGGGTCAACGGATCTTCCAGTTACCATTCTCCTGGAAATCGTTGGGCGTTGATGTGCGCGGACGATCGCACACGCTGCGCGTGAACTACCGAACGTCGCACCAGATTCGTGGCATGGCCGATCGCCTGCTCGACTTGGAGCTGGCGGATGTCGATGGCGTTGCGGAGTCCCGCAAGGGCACCGTATCTGTCTTCAATAGTGCCGAGCCGATGCTCGTGATTGCGGCGACGGCGGCCGAAGAGGAACATGCTATTGCGGCGTGGCTACGCGAGCGCATCGCCGAGGGCGTGCATCCGGGTGAGATTGGAATGTTCGTGCGCTCGCGACATGAGGTCGCCCGTGCCCAAGGCGCGCTTACTGCGGCGGGCCTCGCCTATACGACACCTTCACCGGGCGTCGATGCGGAACCGGGAAAG
>JANLVM010000794.1:0-21932 GCA_031364015.1 Gemmatimonadaceae bacterium | reverse complement strand
GTATAACCCCCCGGGGGGGGGGTTTTAATTGGGATGTTCGGTCTTTGGGGTGGTGGTCTTTACAAATCTCTTTCGCCGTGTTAAATTAAAACCCTACTGCAAGGCCGACTTAAAACGCGACAGCAAAAGCGACAGCAAAAGCGACAGCAAAAGCGAGAGTAAGCCCGCAGAGAGCAAGCCCGCCCCAAGCAGCCCTCCGACGCCTCAGCGCGACTGACCGTCGCGAGCGCTCTTCCCCGCGATTACCACTCTGTGAATCAGGTTGAAGCTCTGCGCGCCGAAATCGCGCGCGCCGCGCGCACCTTGGGCGCGCCCGATAACATTGCCCCCGCGCTCGAGCGCCCTCGCGATCTGGCGCATGGTGACTGGGCGAGCAACGTGGCTCTGCTGCTGGCGAAACCGCTCGGCAAAAAACCGCGTGAGATCGCCGAGTCGCTGGTGGCCGCGATGAATTTGACAAGCGTTGGGGTAGCCAGCGCCGAACTCGCGGGCCCTGGTTTCCTGAATTTTCGTCTGGACGCCGGGTACCTCGCCAGCGGCTTGTTGCCCATGCTGGCGAATCCGGACGCGTGGGGACATATCGACTTAGGCCACGGTGAACGCGTTGTGGTGGAGTTTGTGTCGGCAAATCCCACGGGTCCGCTGCACGTCGGACACGGGAGGCAGGCCGCGCTCGGCGACGCGATCAGCACGCTACTCGAATGGACCGGGTGGACCGTCGATCGCGAGTTCTACTACAACGACGCGGGTGCGCAAATCGCCAATCTCGCGAAGAGCACGCAGGCACGGATTCGGGAGTTGAACGGGCAACTGGGGGAGATTCCCGAGGGTGGGTATCACGGCGAATACATTCGCGAGATCGCTCAGGCGTATGTCCAGCAGCACCCAAACGACTCCCAGGGGAACGACGGTGACGCCGTGTGCGCCTTTGCGGTGGCGACACTGCGCCATGAGCAGGATCTCGATTTGCAGGCGTTTGGTGTCGACTTCGATACGTACTACCTGGAAAGCTCGCTCTATACTGACGGTCGGGTGGACAAGACCGTGAACGCGTTGCGTGGGTCGGGCTACACGTTCGAGGAGAACGACGCACTCTTTCTCCGCACGACGGCGTTTGGCGATGACAAGGACCGCGTGATGAAGAAGAGCGCGGCGAAGGGCGGGGAGTACACCTACTTTGTGCCGGACGTGGCGTATCACGTGACCAAGTGGGAACGCGGATATCGCCGGGCCATCAACGTGCAGGGGGCGGATCATCACAGCACGACCACGCGTGTGCGCGCCGGCTTGCAGGCGCTGGGCATGGGAATCCCCTCGGGCTATCCCGACTATGTGCTGCACCAGATGGTGACGGTCATGAAAGGCGGCGAGGAAATGAAAATCTCCGAGCGCGCCGGCGCCTATGTCACCGTGCGCGATCTCATCGACGAAGTGGGGCGCGATGCGGTTCGGTTTTTTTACCTGATGCGGCGCGGCGATTCGCAGCTGGTATTTGATATCGATCTGGCGCGCAGTCAGTCCGAGGAGAATCCGGTCTATTACGCGCAGATGGCGCATGCGCGTATGTGCGGGATTTTCCGCGTCGGCGAGATCGATGCGACGACGGTGAGCGCGGTCGGAGTGGACTTGGCCGTGCTGGCCGAGCCCGCAGAGCAGGAGCTGATCAAACAATTGCTGGATTTCCCGGCGATCGTGCGGGGCGCGGCAGAAAGCCTCGAACCGCATCGGCTGGCCGCCTGGTTACTGGAAACCGCGCGGGCTGCACACACGTGGTATCACAAGCATCATGTCCTCGGCGAACCCGAGGCCATCACCCGCGCGCGACTCGTGCTGGCGCGGGCGACGCAGCTTGGCCTCGCCGCCGGCCTGCGCATCCTCGGACTTTCTGCGCCGGAGCGTATGTGAGCGTGAGTGACGCGAGTACCGTTCTGGTGGTCGGATCGATCGCCCTCGATTCGGTCGAGACACCGTTCGGTCGTGCGGATGACGTGCTGGGAGGATCCGGGACGTTCTTCTCGTCGGCGGCCTCGCACTTTGCGCCAGTGCAGCTGGTGGGTGTGGTCGGCGATGACTATCCCTTTGAAAAACTCGAGATCCTGGCCGGTCGCAACGTCGACCTCTCCGGCGTCGAGCGCGCCACCGGATCGAGTTTCCGTTGGCGAGGCCGCTATCGCCACGATCTCAATGCGGCAGAAACGCTCGAGACGCATTTGGGCGTGTTCTCGCATTTTCGTCCGAAAATTCCCGAGCAGTTTCGACGCGCGCCCTTCGTGTTTCTCGCCAACATCGATCCGCGTCTACAGTTGCAGGTGCTCGATCAAGTCGAGAAACCGCGACTCGTCGCGTGCGATACGATGAACTTCTGGATTGAATCGCGTCGCCCGGAGCTCGTCGAACTCCTGGGCCGCGTCGACCTGATCACCGTCAATGATGGCGAGGCGCGTCAGCTCACTGGACTGACAAACCTCGTGCAGGCCGCGCGCTGGATACTCGACAAGGGACCGAAGCACGTGCTCATCAAGAAGGGCGAGCACGGCGCCTTCATGTTCACCAATGACAGCGTGTTTTTCGCGCCGGCCTATCCGTTGGCGTCAGTCTTCGATCCCACTGGTGCTGGCGATTCCTTCGCGGGCGGCTTCATCGGATATCTCGCGTCCACGGGTGACCTCAGCGACCGCGCCATGCGGCGCGCCGTCGTGGTCGGATCGGCGATGGGGTCATTCGCGGTCGAGCAGTTTTCGAATACGCGTTTGCTCGAGATTTCGCGTGCAGACATCAACGCGCGGGTGCAGGAGTTCCGACAGCTGGTGGCGTTCGACGCGGACCTCGACTTATGACGCACGTCCGCGGCGAGCCGATGGACTATCGCTCGGCCGGGGTCGACATCGACGCTGCGGATGATGCCAAGCTTCGCTTGGCCACACTCGTGAACTCCACCCTGACCGCAGGCGCGCGCGGCGTGTTTGGCGGATTCGGCGGAATGTTTCGCGTCCCCTCGGGCTATCACGCGCCGCTGTTGGTCGCGAGCGCTGATGGGGTTGGCACAAAGATCAAAGTGGCCATTGAAAGCGCGCGACACGACACCATCGGGCACTGCCTGGTGAATCACTGCACCAACGACATCCTCGTGCAGGGTGCGGTCCCGTTGTTTTTTCTCGACTATGTGGCGTTCGGGAAGCTTGAACCCGCCGTCGTCGAGGCCGTCGTGGCCGGAGTCGCGGCGGGGTGCCGTGAGAACGGGTGCGCGTTGATCGGTGGCGAAACCGCTGAAATGCCGGGTGTGTACACGCCACCCGACTACGACCTGGCCGGGTTTGTCGTAGGCATCGTGGAAGAAGGTGCGGTCTTGGGCAGCGCACGCGTGCAGCCCGACGACGTCCTGGTGGCGCTGGCCAGCGATGGTCTGCACACCAACGGGTATTCGCTGGCCCGTCGCATTGTGAGCGACCGGTTGCGCTTGGGTCTGGATGATCGATTCCCCGACGCAGACGGCGCGACGGTTGCCGATGTCATGCTCAAAGTGCATCGGTCATATCTCGCCTGTCTCACGCCCGTACTGGATCGCATTCACGCGATGGCGCACATCACCGGCGGCGGTTTACCGGGCAACCTCAATCGCGCGCTCCCCGATACGCTCGATGCCGATGTGATCACCAGCACATGGACCGTCCCGTCGTGGTTCCGGGTACTCGAAGACGCGGGCGCGGTGTCGCGACCCGAAATGTACCGGGCCTTCAATATGGGAGTGGGAATGGTCGTCATCACGTCGTCGGATGCGGCGCGCCTTGTGCAGCAACAGGCGAACGCGTGTGGCATTGCCGCGTGGGAATTGGGTCGGTTGGTACCTGGGACCGGTAGGGTCCGATTTGACGGCGTGGCCGCGTGAACGTCGGCAGGACGCCGCAAGTCCGCCTCGCGGGCATCGCCATCGGAATGGTGCTGCTCTCGATGCGCAGCGCGGCGGCACAAGGTGCCTTGCCCGACTGTACCGTGACGCCAGCCATTGCCGGTAGTGCTGCCGACGTCTGCCGCAAGGCCAGCGATCTCTTTGCCTTTGTGGTGCCCCAGATTGGTGTGGCACTCGCCGCGGGCAATCACGTGTTGGGCGAAGGTGGCACGCTCGGTGGTTGGGGCAAGCGCACGGTCACGCTCAGGCTGAATGCGGTCAACGGACGTGTGCCGAAGAGCACCATTCCGCTCACTCTGACGCGCGCCGCTGCGGTGTCCGACGACTTTGGGAACACGCGCGTGGCCGTGCCGATGCCATCGCTCGACGCGGCCGTCGGGTTGCTGACGGGTTTTCCGCTCGGCGTGACCAATGTCGGAGGGGTGGATCTTTTGGTGGGCGTCATTGGTTCGCCTCGGATTTCCTCGGGTGCGTTCACGCTGCGGCCGCAGGGCACCGGTTTTGCGCTCTCGTACGGCGCGCGCGTAGGCGTACTGCAGGAATCGGCATTCGTGCCAGGGCTCAGCGTCAGTTGGTTACGGCGTAAGGTGCCGACACTCGATCTGGACTATGCGCCGTCCAACGACACGCTCGAAGCGCGCAACATGTCGTTGACGGCGAATACGCTGCGCGTCGTGGCGAGTAAGCGCTTCCTGTTCTTCGGCGTCGCTGCCGGTATCGGACGTGATGAAATTGAAGGCGTGAGTGGATTGCACGCAGTGGTCAACGAGTCCGTGCAGGGAATGCCGGCCCGCGTGTCCGTCACGTTTCCCACGCTGCGTGAGAAAGTCATACGGAACACGGCGTTCGTGAACGCGTCGTTTGGCCTGCCGATCGCGCGGGTCGTCGCGGAGTATGGTCGATCCGGCAAGGGCGCAGTGCGTGAGACGTTGAATACGTTCGGAGGCCGTCGTGCCAACGATGCGTACGCCTACGGCTCGCTCGGCGTCACCGTACGGTTCTGAGCAACGCGTGTTCCGCGCAAGCGATGACGACGTGCAATTCATGCGACGCGCGCTTGCACTGGCCACGCGCGGTGCCGGGCACGTCGCACCGAACCCCATGGTGGGCGCGGTGGTTGTGCGTGATGGCGTGGTCGTGGGCGAGGGGTGGCACGAGCGCTTTGGTGGTGACCACGCAGAGGTAGTCGCCCTCCGCGTCGCCGCTGCCGCAGCGGCGGGCGCCACGATGTACGTCACCCTCGAACCCTGTGCGCACCACGGGAAAACGCCGCCATGTTCCGGAGCCCTCATCGACGCTCGTGTCGCGCGCGTCGTATATGCGGTCGACGACCCCGATGCGGCGGCCGCAGGTGGCGCGGCGCAGCTTCGCGCCAACGGCATCGCCGTCACGACCGGCGTTTGCGAGCGAGAGGCCGGCGATCTGAATGCCGCCTTTCTGTTCACCGCGCGGAACGAACAACGACCGTTTGTGACACTCAAACTGGCGCTGTCTATTGACGGGGCGCTCGTGGACGCGAGCCGAGCCCGCGGATGGCTGACTGGTATCGAAGCGCGACAGGCCGTTCATGCACTGCGCGCCACCGCCGATGCGATTGCGGTGGGCGTCGGCACGGTCATTGCCGACGATCCGGCGCTCACCGTGCGTGACGCGCCGTCACCGCGCGTAGCACCCATGCGGGTGGTCTTCGATCGCCACGCGCGCACTCCTTTGACGTCAGCGCTCGTCCGCACGGCACGTGACACGGGCGTCATCGTCGTCTGTGATGGTGACGACACCGAGGCCAAGTCCGCGCTGCACGCCGCCGGAGTTATTCTCATCAAGGCGGCAAGCCTTGAAGCAGCACTGGAAAGCCTTCGTCAGCGTGGCATACGGCATCTGGTGGTGGAAGGCGGTGCGACCCTCGCCTCGGCCTTCATGGCCGCCGGACTGGTCGACCGACTGATTACCTTTCAGGGACCAGTCATTCTGGGAGCGGGGGCGTTGGCCGCTTTCGCGTCGCTACCGTCGCAATCGGCCGAAGCGACCCCCCGTCTCCGCGTGATTGCGCGACGTGAGTACGGCGCCGACCTGATGACCACCTATGCGGTTTCCGGAGACTAACAACAGGATGTTCACCGGACTCGTCGACGACGTGGGAACGATCGAGCAGGTCGCGGAGACCTCGGCTGGGCGCGAGCTGCGCCTGCGTTGTCGATATCGTGATTTGGCCCACGGCGAGAGCGTCGCCCTGAATGGCGCGTGCCTCACGGTGCGCGACTCCGGCGTGGTCGACGAGAGCTACGGCTGGTTTACCGTGGCGGCTGTTACCACGACCCTTGGTCGCACCATGATTGGTGATTGGGTGGCGGGCTGCCGCGTCAACCTCGAACGCGCCATGCGTCTTGGCGATCGGTTGGGGGGGCATCTGGTGCTGGGTCACGTCGACGATCTGGGTGTCGTGACGCACGCCGTCATGGACGACGATGCGTGGCTCGTCGACCTGAGGTTACCGGCGGCCCTGCGGCCACTGATGGTGGCGCACGGTTCGCTCACCGTAAACGGGGTCAGTCTGACCGTGAATGCCTTGACCGATGACGGCGTCCAGCTGTCGATCATCGAGTACACGATGCGTCACACCACATTGGGCGATCTCGCAGCCGGTGATCGCGTCCACGTCGAAGCGGATGTACTCGCGAAACATGTCGAACGCATGCTCGCGACCCAGCTGTCTCTTGTCGGTAAGGAGGTGCACGCGTGAAGATCGAACGGGGCGAATCGGACGACACGGTGTTTGGCACGGTGGAACAGGCCCTCGCGGATATCGCCGCCGGGAAGTTTGTCGTGGTGGCCGACGACGAAGATCGCGAGAACGAAGGTGACCTGTTGTGCGCCGCGGAACTGGTGACGGCGGAGATGGTGAATTTCATGTTGGGCGCGAAGGGCATGATCTGTCTGGCGATAACCAATGCCTGCGCCGATCACCTGAATCTCCAACCGCAGGTCGATCACAATACCGAGTCGATGTCGACGGCGTTCACGGTCAGCATCGACGCGGCCGCGAAGTACGGCGTGACCACCGGCATCAGCGCCAGCGATCGGGCGACCACCATTCGCGTCGCGGTCAACCCGGCGTCAACGCGCGCCGATCTGCGCTTGCCCGGACATATCCACCCACTCCGTGCACGTGATGGCGGCGTGCTCCAGCGGGTTGGGCATACGGAGGCCGCCGTCGATCTCGCCCGACTGGCGGGCTTGCGCAGTGCGGGCGTGATCTGTGAGATATTGAACGCCGACGGCACGACGGCGCGACGTCCGCAACTCGAAACGTTTGCCAAACAGCACGGCCTCACGTTCATCACGATCGCGCAGTTGGTCGCCTATCGACTCAAGACCGATCGCCTCGTTCATCGCGTGGCCGATGCGCGACTGCCAACGGCGTTTGGCGAATGGCGCGTGATGGGGTACCGCAACGACGTCGATGCGCGCGAACATATCGCCCTGTCGTTCGGCGATGTGCAGCACGGAGAAAACGTACTGGTGCGGATGCACTCCAAGTGCCTGACTGGTGATGTGTTTCACTCGCAGCGCTGCGACTGCGGCTGGCAACTCGAAACCGCCATGCGCATGATCCAGGCCGAAGGACAGGGCGTCATCGTCTATCTCGACCAGGAAGGACGCGGCATTGGGCTGCTGAACAAGCTGAAAGCCTACGAGTTGCAAGATCACGGCGCCGATACCGTCGAGGCCAATGAGCAGCTGGGCTTCAAGGCTGACTTGAGAAATTACGGCATCGGGGCACAGATTCTTCTCGATTTCGGCCTCCGGAGCATCCGCGTGCTCACCAACAATCCACGCAAGATCGTCGGACTCGACGGGTACGGCATCATCGTCACCGATCGCGTGCGCCTCGAAGCGCCAGCAACCGACGAGAACGCATCCTACCTCGAGGCCAAGCGCACCAAGCTTGGTCACCTGTTCGCGATCTGAGAGATAAAAACGTGCCAACGAGTGTGTGCTCGCGGATGATTCGCTGATGGCAGAATTTTCAGGACAACCGCGCGGCGAAGGACGGCGCATCGTCGTGGTGGCCAGTCGATTCAACGAAACGGTGACGATGCCCTTGGCAGAAGGCGCGGTCGAAGCGCTGGTGCGCCACGGGGTCGTGTTCGAAGACATCGACGTGCTGTGGGTGCCCGGCGCCTGGGAACTGACGTTCGCCGTTCGACGGGCGCTCGCCAGCGAGCGCTACGACGCCGCCGTCACCGTCGGCGCCGTGATTCGGGGAGAGACACCGCACTTCGATATCGTGGCTGGTGAAGCGGCGCGCGGACTCATGGAAGTCTCGCGCGACTTCGACATCCCGGTCACGTTGGGATTGCTCACGACCGATACGCTGGAGCAGGCCGAAGCGCGCGCCGGCGGCGTACATGGGAACAAGGGAGCAGACGCCGCGCTGGCCGCACTCGAACTGCTCGATCTGTTCGACCGATTGGAACCCGTGGTCGACGATCTCGATGAGGAGCCGACGTGATGCCGCGTGCACCGGTCTCCGGTCCGACCGAACGCGTGGAAACGCGCGGACGCGCGCGCGCGCTGCAGGCGCTCTATGCGGCCGACCTTCGGGACATGACGCAGCTGCGTCGCATTGCCACCAACGTCTTCGACGATCTCGCCGTCGAGCCGGGTGAGCGTGCGGTGGCGTCAAAGCTGGTGGCGATGGTCGTCGAGCGGGGCACGCAGTTGGACGCCGACCTCGCCGACATTACCGCCAATTGGCGCCTCGAGCGGTTGGGTGTGATCGAGCGCAGTGTGCTGCGACTGGCGGCGGCCGAGTTCGCGCGAGGCGAAACACCGGTGCGAGTGGTGCTGCAGGAAGCGGTGCACCTGGCCGAACGCTATGGCACACCTCGCAGTGCCCGTTTCGTGAATGGCGTACTCGATGCCTATGCCCGACGCCTCGGTTTGCTGTGAGGGAGGGCGCACGCGAGTCCGGGAACCTCGACGCGACGGACACCTCGCGGTTGCGAATTGCCGTCGTCAACTGGCAGTGCCGTGACAATCCACAGGCCGGCGGAGCCGAGATCCATCTTCACGAGATCTTCGGCCGACTGGCAGCACAGGGGCATGAAGTCGTACTGCTGTGCGGCGGCTGGCCGGAGGCTCCACCGCGTGCCACGCTGGACGGCATCGAGGTGCATCGGGTCGGCACCCGGGCGTCCTACCCATTTCTGGCGCGCGGCTACTGGCATCGGCATCTGGAGCATCGCGCGTTCGATGTCCTCGTCGAAGATATCAACAAGGTGCCACTGTACACCCCGACCTGGCGCACACCCAAACTGGTCGGTTTGGTGCCCCATCTCTTTGGCGGAACTGCCTTCCAGGAGCTGGCCGTGCCTCTCGCGGCTGCCGTCTGGTTGGCCGAACGGCCCCTGCCGTGGTGCTACCGCAAACACGCCTTCCAGGCGATCAGCGAAAGCACCCGTGACGACCTCATCGCGCGCGGCGTCTCCCGAGAAAGCGTTCGGGTGATCTTCCCAGGGATCGATACCACGCAGTACACTCCTGATGCGACGGTTCGATCGGCACGACCGCTGTTTGCCTATCTCGGACGTTTGAAACGGTACAAGGGCGTCGATCTCGTTATCCGCGCCTTTGCGCAGTGTGAGGTTCCCGATGCGGAGCTGGAGATTGCCGGTGCGGGTGAATTTCGGAACGATTTGGAGCGTTTGGCGGGAACTTTGGGCGTAGGGTCCAGGGTACGGTTCTTAGGGCGGATCGACGAGACAACCAAGATCGCTTTGCTACGACGGGCATGGGCGACGCTCTTTGCTTCTCCAAAGGAGGGATGGGGGATAACGAATCTGGAGGCAGCGGCGAGCGGCACCCCGGTGATAGCGTCGAACTCTCCCGGCATCCGCGAATCGATTCGGCATGGCGAGACGGGTTTCCTCGTGCCGCACGGTGACGTCGCTGCGATGGCAGCATGCATGCGAAATCTCAGCGTCGAGCGTGCGCTCGTCGAACAGCTGGGAATCGCCGCACGGCGCTTCGCCGAGGGATTCACGTGGCAGCGCGCCGCTGATGAAACCGCAGCCCACCTCCGTGAGGTGGTGGGAATGGGAGGTAGTCGCTGATGGAAATTATCCTGCACGCACACCATGCCGAGGTGTCGGACTCGCTTCGTGAACAAGCCGAAGACGCCATTCGCCGCATCGCCAGTCGCCTGCACCGTGTCGTCAACGCGATCGTCCGGTTCATTGGAGATGGCCCGACGCGCCGAGTGG
Organism: Gemmatimonadaceae bacterium; assembly: GCA_031364015.1. Classification (GTDB taxonomy): domain Bacteria; phylum Gemmatimonadota; class Gemmatimonadetes; order Gemmatimonadales; family Gemmatimonadaceae; genus Gemmatimonas. Next base: position 11,759 of record JANLVM010000794.1, on the reverse strand, counting down.
AGATCGTCTTAAACGGCACGCGTTCGCGCGCGCTGTTTGCCCAGGCCGACGCGCGAGACTTTGCGCCCGCGCTACTGGCCGCCGTGCACCGACTGGAACGACAAGTCGCGCGCGTGCGAACGCAGCAGCGACGTCGCAACGCGTCACCCGGAGAGCGCACCGGGTGACTCCACGATTGACGGTCGGCACGCTGTTCGAGCAGATGAAAGATGCGCTCGAACTCGAGATGCTCGGACCGGCGGTCGGATTGGATCGCGAGATAACGAGCCCCGAGGCATCCAGCCCGGGGCTCGTCCTCGCCGGGTACGTCAATCGCTTCCCGTATCAGCGAATTCAGGTCCTCGGCGAAACGGAGGTCAGCTATCTCCAGTCGCTGGAGCCTGCGCAGCGTGCGGCGAATCTCGAGCAATTCTTCGGATTTCCGGTGCCCTGCGCGTTCGTCACCAAACAGCTCGATCCGCCAACACCATTGCTACAGCTGGCGGAAAGCGCGGAGGTCCCCGTCCTGCGCACTCGACTGAAAACGGCAGAGTTCTACCGAGTCATCAAACCGTTTCTCGCCGAGCAGTTCGCGCCCACGACCACGCTGCATGGCTCCTTGGCGGACGTGTTTGGCGTGGGCGTGTTCTTCACCGGCAAGAGTGGAATCGGCAAGTCGGAGTGCGTGCTGGATCTCGTCGAGCGCGGACATCGCCTGGTGGCCGACGACCTCGTATTTGTCTCCCGTCGCGGCATCGATGTGCTGATTGGGCGCGGCCACGAACTGCAGCGACATTTCATGGAGATCCGCGGCGTCGGACTCCTCGATATTCCGGCCATTTTCGGCATTCATGCGGTGCGGCAGCAGAAGCGCATCGAGGTGATTGTGATTCTCGAGGAGTGGGACGGCCAGAGTCACGTGGATCGCACGGGACTCGATGTGCAGACCACCAACATCCTCGGTGTCGACGTTCCGCGCATCACGGTGAACCTTAACCCCGGCAAGAATATCACCGTCATCGCCGAGGTCATCGCCATGAATCATCTGCTCCGCTACTACCGCGGCTATGATTCGGCGACGGCATTCAATGAACGCCTCATCGGACAGATGCGCCGCAAGTTCGATGTGCAACGCTACCTGCAGGAGGATGAGGAGTAGTGAGCGACGGCGTGGAGCAGTCACGGCCATCGATTCGGGCGCTCATCGCGGCCCACGGGACATTTGCCGCCGGACTCGCGTCTGCCGTCGACCAGATCACCGGACGCGGTGCGGCGTTCCGGACCTTGTCGAATAGTGGACTGTGTCTGACGGACATCCAGGAGTCATTGGTCAGCGCGCTTGACGAGACGGGTGCACGGGTGATCTTCACGGACTTGCCGGCTGGCAGTTGTACCATGGCCGTCCGAAAACTGATGCGCTCCCGTCCCGAGATTACGCTGATCACGGGCGTCAATCTTCCCCTGTTGCTTGACTTTGCCATGCAGGACCACGGTGACCCCGTGAGCGCCGCACACGCCGCGCTCGATCGAGGGCGCGCGTCGATGGTGGCGCACGGCGCCTGACCCGCACTCGTTTCTTTTGCCACTCGCATGCCCATTGCGCTGTATCGCATCGATGATCGTCTGATTCACGGACAAGTCGTGGTCGGATGGGGACAGCCGCTTGAGCTGCGCTTCATTGTTCTGGTGGACGACGAGGTGGCCGCCAGCGATTGGGAGCAGGAGCTCTATCGCATGGGTGTGCCACCCGAAATGCAGGTGCATTTCCTGACGGTGGAAACGGCCGCGCCAATGCTACCGGACTTTCAGGCGGACCAGCGCCCCGGTATCGTTTTGGTAGGCGATATTGCCACGATGGTGCGTCTGGTCCAACAATCAAACGGAATGATTCGTGCTGTCAGCGTTGGCGGCGTGCACCACGCGCCTGGTCGGACGCCGCGACTGCGCTACGTGTTCCTCACGCCCGTCGAGGAGGGCGCGCTGCGGGCGATCGAGGGTCTCGGGGTCGACGTGACGGCGCAGGATGTGCCGAGTGCGCGCCCAGTGCCGTTGGATGAGTTGCTCAATTCGTCACTCGACGGCTGAGTCGTGAGCGCATGACGTCTACCTTGCTTGACTCGTTCGGCGTCTTGCCGGAGCTGCTGGGACCGCTGGTGCCGATCTCGCTCCTCGCCGGCGTCGCGGGTCTCGACGTGGTGAGTTTTCCGCAAGCGATGATTTCGCGCCCAATTGTCTCGGCGACGCTGGCCGGCGCCTTCATGGGTGCGCCCGTCGCAGGACTGGTCTGTGGTGCGGCGCTGGAGTGCCTGGCGCTCGAGTCGCTGCCGGTGGGCGCCTCGCGCTATCCGGAGTGGGGAAGTGCGTCTGTGGTTGCCGGCGCGGTGGCTGCTCACGGCGTCGCCGACGGCGCACTGCCACATCCCGCAGCATTCGCCGTCGCGGTCGCGGTCGGCGTAGCCACTGCGTGGTTGGGGGGACTCTCGATGATCAGGCTTCGTCGGTTGATCGCCACCTTCGCCAGATCTCGACTCGGTCAACTTGCCGACGGCAATCGCAATACGGTTGTCGGACTCCAGCTCTTCGGCATGACCGCCGATCTCATTCGTGGCGCCATGATCGGCGCGATGGTGTTGGTGCCCGCCACGATGTTGGCCGCGTGGGCTCACGCCCGCTGGTCGGTGCCAGATGATATCACGCGGGCGTACGTCGTCACATCCGTCGCCGCCGTTGCCGCTGCTGCGGTCTGGAAAGATTTTCACGCGATCAGCGGAACTCGACGTCTCTTTCTCGCGTCGTTGGCTGTGGGAACGATCCTGGTGGTTATCGGTGTCTGAGAGCAACCCGCACGACGCCCGCCAAGCGGCTCCCAGCCCACCAACACCCGCCGACGTGTCGGGTGGCGGTCCCGTACAGGAGTCCGTCGCGCCACTGGCGAGTGCCACCCATTGGGACATGCTGCTGCGAACGCTGGCGATTCAAGGCTCCTGGAATTACGAGATTCTTGTCGGTAACGGTATCGGATTCTGTGTAGAACCGGCACTCCGACAGCTGCCCGGTGGCGTCGATGGCCCAGCGTATCGCCAGGCGCTCGCCCGACAGTGCGCGTACTTCAACGCCCACCCGTACCTCGCCGCGTTGGCCGTCGGAGCGCTCGCGCGCGCGGAGCTCGATCGTGTCGACCCGGCGCGTATCACGCGCTTCCGTACCGCGCTCTGCGGTCCCTTGGGAAGTGTCGGGGATCGACTGGTGTGGGCCGCTTGGCTTCCTGCGTGTTCGCTGATTGCGCTCCTCTTTTTCGGACTGGGGTGGTCGGCCTTTGGGGTAACGGCGGGTTTTCTGACGCTGTACAACATCGGCCACCTCGGATTACGTGCCTGGGGGCTGCGGGCCGGTTGGCGACACGGCCTGCGAGTGGCCTCGGCGCTTGGACATCCGGTGCTGCAGCATGGACCGCGCTACATTGGACGAGTGGCGGCGGTGCTGGGTGGATTGGCGCTTCCGATGGCGGTACATCGCGCGATCGGCGGTGGACCGCCGCTTACCTTGGTGCCTATCGGCGTTGCCGTGGCGACACCACTCGTCGCGGTCATACTCGTCCGACTGCACGGCCGCGCGGAAGGGTGGCGCGTGGTACTGCTACTGCTGGCGATCCTTGTCCTCTTCTCGGTGGTCCGTTGATGGCTGAGCGCTCCGTCCAAATCGTTAACAAGCACGGCCTGCATGCGCGACCGGCCGCCGAGATGGTGAAGGCCGCGTCGCGGTTCACGAGCGACATCACGATTTCGCGCGAGGATCTCGAAGTGAACGGCAAGAGCATCATGGGCGTCATGATGCTTGCGGCGGAATTCGGAGCCAGCATCGTGGTGCGCGCGACGGGTCCCGATGCCGAGGCGGCGCTGGACGCCCTCACGGCCCTTGTCGCGTCACGGTTCGGGGAGAGCTAGTGCAATCGGTGCTCCGCGGCATTCCCGCGTCACCGGGAATCGTTGTCGGGCCGGTCCACCTGCTCCGGTGGGAGGTCCCGGAAGTCCCGCCACGACTCATCGACGATGCCGACGTCGAGACGGAAATTGCGCGGTTGCACGGTGCGTTTGAGAGCGCCCGCGAGCGACTGCGGCATCTGCGCGTGCGCGCTGAGGCGCAAGCGGGAGCCAAGGAAGCAGCCATCTTTGACGTGCAGCTGTCGATCCTCGACGATACGTCGCTGTCCGAGCGTGTCGAAGCACTCATCCGTCAGAACCTGGGCGCCGAAAAGGCATTCGACCTGATCCTGCTGGAGTGGCGGCAGCATTTTGCGCGCCATACGGCGCCCATGTTGCGCGAACGCGTTGGGGATCTCACCGATGTGCATATCCGTGTGCTCACCATTTTGCTGGGGCTGCCCGATCACGATCCCGTCGACGTGCCGCCGGGCAGCAATGCAATTCTCGTCACGCATGACCTGACGCCGTCGCTCACACTGCAACTCGACCGCGAATGCATCGCGGCCATCGCAACGGATGCCGGCACCGCGACCGCACACGTGGCGATTCTTGCCCGATCGCTGGGACTGCCGGCGGTGGTGGGGCTCCGCACTGCGCTCAAGTATCTCCAGGGCGGCGAACTGGCCATTCTCAATGGCGCCGAGGGCACCCTCATGATCGCGCCGAGCGACGGGGAAGTCGCCGATGCGCGTCGACAGGTGGCCGAGGAAGCGGGGCACGCCGATGAGTTGCGTGAACTGGCGCATAGTGAATCCATAACGCTCGACGCGGTCCGCATTATCGTGCGGGCGAATGTGGACATTCCCGAGGAGTCGGAGCTCGCGGCAATGAGCGGCACCGACGGCGTTGGTCTGATGCGCACGGAGTTCCTGGTGGTGGGTCGCACGGAAATGCCCGACGAGGACGAGCAGTATCGCGCCTATCGACGGGTGATACAGGCGTTCCACGGACGACCAGTCATCATCCGCACGTTCGACGTGGGGGGGGACAAGTTGCCCGTGGGCGGCTTCCCGTCGGAAGCAAATCCGTTTCTGGGGTGGCGCGCGATCCGCATGTGCCTCGATGAGAGCGAGCTGTTCAAGGTGCAACTGCGGGCGCTCATGCGGGCCGGCGTGCATGGGGACTTGCGCATCATGCTGCCGCTGGTGGTCACCGTCGACGAGGTGCGCGAAACGCGCCAACTCATGGAAGCGTGTGTCGGAGAATTGTCCGCGCGACGCATTCCGTTTCGCGACGATTTGCCGCTTGGCGTAATGGTGGAGACACCCGCCGCCGCGATTGCCTGCGACACGCTCGTCCGCGATGTCGACTTCTTCAGCATTGGGTCGAACGATCTGGTGCAGTACACCCTCGCCGTCGACCGGGGCAACGCCAATCTTGCATCGCGCTTCACCCCCTTTCATCCGGCCGTACTGCGGCTCATGGCGCAGGTGCAGAGTATCGGGTCCGCCAATGGGATCGAGGTGTGCGTCTGCGGCGAAATGGCGTCGCAGCCGCTGGCGGTTTTCGCGCTGCTGGGTCTGGGGATTCGCCAACTCAGCGTGGCGCCCCGTGCCGTAGCAGGGGTGAAGCGCGTCATACGGGGTGTTCGACTGGCGGCAGCGGCCGAGGCGGCGCAGCAGGCGCTCTCGTCTGGCACGGCGCGCGAGGTCGAGACCCTCCTGCGTCGCCGGTTGCGGGCCGAACTCGATGCACACAATGGCTCGAACACCGGGTTGCCCGCACTGTTCTAGCGGACTAGCGTACCGTAGCGGGCGTGAAGAACGCCCACGTTGTTTCCTTCTACCGCGAGTGTTGCGTGGCCGACCGTCATCTGTTCACCTCGGAGTCCGTCACCGAGGGACATCCGGACAAGATCGCCGATCAGATTTCCGATGCGGTGCTTGATGCCATCCTCGCGGTCGATCCGGCCGCGCGTGTGGCATGCGAAACACTGGTCACCACCGGACTCGCGGTGATCGCCGGAGAAATCACGACCACGGCCTACGTGCATTTACCCGAAGTCGTTCGGCAAACGATTCACGACATCGGCTATAACGACGCGAATTTCGGCTTCGACGCAAAAACGTGCGCCGTCATCAGCACGATCGACCGCCAGTCGCCCGATATCGCGCAGGGTGTCGACACGGGCGGCGCGGGCGATCAGGGGATGATGTTCGGCTACGCGACCGACGAAACACCGGAGCTCATGCCGCTGCCCATTCAACTGGCGCATGCGCTCACCCATCGCCTGGCGGCGCTCCGCAAAGACGGCACGCTGCCGTGGTTACGTCCGGACGGCAAGGCGCAGGTGTCGGTCGTGTACGAGAATCACCGACCCGTCGCCGTCGACACGGTCGTGCTCTCGACGCAGCACGATGAAAAGATCGCCAACACCAAGCTGCGGCAGGCGATTTTGCGTGACGTCATTGAAGCCACGATTCCCGAGGAGTTCCGCAGCAAGAAGGTGAAGCATCACATCAATCCCACCGGCCGTTTCGTGATTGGTGGACCGCAGGGCGACGCCGGACTGACGGGTCGCAAAATTATCGTGGACACCTACGGCGGTATGGGACGGCACGGGGGCGGGGCGTTTAGTGGCAAAGATCCCTCCAAGGTCGACCGCTCGGCGTGCTACGCCGCGCGTTGGGTGGCCAAGAACATCGTCGCGGCGAAGCTCGCCAGTCGTTGCGAAGTACAGGTGGCGTATGCCATCGGTGTCGCCGAGCCGGTGTCGGTGTATGTGCAGACGTTTGGTACCGGGATGGTGGCCGATCAGGTCATCCAGGAGGCCGTCCGTGAAGTGTTCGATCTGACGCCACGCGGCATTGCGCGCGACCTCGACCTGCGCAAGGCGATCTATCGGCCCACAGCCGCCTATGGACACTTTGGTCGCACGCCGTACACCGAAGGTCGTGGGAAGTCGGCGCGGAACTACTTCACCTGGGAACGCACCGATCGCGTGGCCGCGCTCAAGCGACACGTTCGGTAGGTCATTCACGAGGAGATCGAGGTGGTGGAAGTCAACGTCGTTCGGCTGGGCCTCGACAGCGCCACAAACACGTACGTGGTCATCTTGCGCGAGAAGGACGGTCCGCGCATGCTGCCCATCTGGATCGGCAAGCCTGAGGCGGATTCGATCTTGATGGAGATGAATCACTTCAAGCGGGAGCGGCCGCTTACGCACGATCTGTGCAAGGCGCTCATTGGGGCGCTTGGCGGGGCGCTTCGTCGCGTGACCATTGGCCGCGTGGAGAAAAATACCTACTTTGCGGAAATGCACCTTGAACGCGACGGGGGCATGGTGGAGGTCGACGCACGGCCTTCTGACGCCATCGCGATCGCGCTGCGCTTCGCCGCGCCGATATTCGTACGAGAATCGCTGCTGAATGCGCTGGACGCGGACGCGGCGGCTGGGACTGACGCCTTTCTCGTGACGCCGCACACCGAAGAGATGTCCACCGAGCAGCTGAAGGCGTATCTCGCCACGTTGCGCCCAGAAGACTTCGGAAAGTTTTCTCCCTGATGCGCGTCGTATACGCCGTCGTCCTGGTCGGCCTGGCCGCTGCGTGGTCACCGCGCCTTGCGGCGCAGCCGTCGCGGGCACATGGCGCACCGGTCGCTAGCCAACGTGTGGCCGAGGGACGCGTGCGACGCCCGGTCTCCGCCGGCAGCGATTCCACTGGCATGACCCCCGTGGCCAATGTGTGGGTCACGTTGCACCGCGTGGGCAAAGACACGTCGGGGGCGGCCGACTCAGTACGGAGTGACGCCGCCGGACGCTATCGCGTGCAGTGGCGTCCCTTCGGTGCGTCCGATGCGCTGTACTTCGCCGCAGTCACGTGGGGGGGAATCGCCTATTTCACTGCGCCACTGCGATCGGCCATCGCCGTTGCGGACGAAGCCGAGATCACGGTGTTCGATACGACGTCCCGGATCTTTCCCCTGACAATCAAGGGGCGTCATGTGATCGTGGGCGCCGTCGACACGAACGACACGCGCACCGTCATCGAAGTCTTCGAACTCTCCAACGATAGTCTGCGCACGCTCGTCTCGCTTGAGCGTCCGACGCCCCTGCCCACCTGGAGCATCGACGTCCCGCTCGCGGCGCGTGACGTGCGCGTCACGCAAGGCGAAGTGACACCAGACGCGTTCCGCTCCACGCCAGGACGCGTGTTGATCTTCGCCCCCATCGCGCCCGGGCTCAAGCAAGTGGCGTTCTCGTATCGACTGCCGGCGGCGAGTTTTCCCATCAATATCCGCGCCGACCACGGCGCCGTCGTATTCGAAGTGCTGCTGGAAGAAACGCAGGGGCGCGCTTTGGGCGGAGGGCTGGTCGCGGTCGATCCGGTGACCATCGAAACGCGCACGTTTCGCCGGTTCCTGGCGCAGGATGTAAAAAACGGCAGCACGATTACGCTGGAGTTGTCGACGACGCGAACGCTGGGTCGCGCCGTGTACGTCGCCGGCGTTTTGGTGGCGATCGGCTTCGTGCTGCTGCTGTACAACCTTCGGCGTCGGGAACTCGAGGTGGCGCTCGCCGATGCGCAAGCCACCGCGAACGGTGCGCGATAGGTGGGCGGGTCCGTGCTCGTACCCGTGGCGACGTTCCGTCGATTGCGCACACGACGCGCTGCGCTGCTGCTGCTACCGTGGTGCGGCGCGTGGTCGTGCGGCCGCGCCGATGATCGTGCGGCGGCCAGCACCTCCGACTCGCCGCGAGCGACCATGTCGCGAAGTGCCACGCCCGCCGACACCGATGATTTCGGCGTGCGACTTCCCGTCGATCTGGCGTTTGCCGAACGTGTCGTGTCGCTCAATCCGACGGCGACAGAAGTGATTTTTGCGATCGGGGCGGAAGCGCGACTCGTTGGGCGCAGCGACTGGGATGAGTTTCCGTCGGCGGCCAAGGCCATCCCGGCCGTCGGAAACGGTATTCGTCCGAATGTCGAAGCAGTCCTCCGAATGCATCCCACGCTGGTTATTCTGTATGCCACTGCGGAGAATCGCGCGGCCGCCGACGCCTTTGCGCGCGCGGGTGTTCGCACGATGGCGTTGCGCGTTGACCACATCGCGCAGTTCTTCAACTTGACGCGACAACTGGGTGTCGCCCTTGGCGCGGCCGATCGCGCCGCAACGGTGATCGACTCTGTGCAACGGACACTGGCGCAGGTGCGTGAGGTGACGCGCAGAGCCGTGGTGCGATCGGTGGCCTGGCCGCTGTGGCAACAACCAGTCATGGTGGTCGGTCGCGGCAGTTATCTCGACGAACTCATTGAAATTGCCGGTGGACGCAATGTCTTTCACGATCTCGAGGCACCCTCACCTCCAGTGAGTCTGGAAGAAATTGCGCGCCGAAACCCCGATCTGATCGTGACGTCGACGAGCGGACGCGATGCCATGTTGGCGAAACCACAGTGGCGCGCCGTGCGTGCGGTGCGCGACGGCCACTGGATTCTCGACGACCCCGCGCTCACTGGCCGGCCGTCGGTGGTGCTGGGCATGGCCGCCACGGCGTTGGCGCATGCGCTCCATCCGGAACTTGCCGCCCAGCTCCCGCGCCTGCGCAGCGTCGTACCGTGATGGGCAGTGTCCGTTGGGTCGTGCTCCTTGGCCTGCTGTTGGTGTCGGTGCTGCTCGTGGCGGCCGTGTCGATCGGCACCGTGTCATTGGCACCGGGCGACGTGCTCAGTGCGATGCGCGGCATCGGCGACTCCACCATGGTCGTGATCGTGCGCGATCTTCGCATGCCACGCGCGCTGCTCGCCGCGCTCGTGGGGGTTGGACTGTCCATGAGTGGCGGTGCCTTGCAGGGCACGCTGCGCAACGCCTTGGCCGAACCCTACTTGTTAGGGGTGTCAGGCGGCGCGGCCGTTGGTGCTGTTCTCGCCATGTCGTTCGGCGTGGCCACGCCAACTGTGGTCACGGTGTCTGCGTTCGGCGGTGCGGCGGCGGCAGCGCTGTTGGTGTCGCTGATCGCGCGTGTTGTCGGTGGCGGTACCGACACGCGACTGCTGCTCATGGCCGGCGTGGTGGTGGGCGCGTTCTCCAATGCCGCCATCCTCGTGGCGCTGGCAGATGCGCCACCCGAACGGCTGCGCGGCGCGCTGTGGTGGATGATGGGATCGGCCGCCGACGCGACGTGGGCTGCGGTGTGGCGCCTGGCACTGGCCGTTGTCGCGCTTGGCGGATTGCTGGTGTGGTGGGCTCGTGATCTCGACGTGCTTGCCATGGGCGACGAATCGGCCGCCGCACTCGGCGTCGATGCGCCTCGTGCCGCGCGGCGCATCTTCCTCGTGGCGTCGTGGCTGGCCGCCGCTACGGTCGCTGCGGCAGGACTTGTTGGCTTCGTCGGACTGGTCATCCCGAATCTTGCGCGCGCGCTCGGGGCGCGTCGGCATCGCACCATGTTATTGGTGAGTGCGGTGTACGGGGCGGCGTTGATGATCGGTGCCGATCTCGTCGCGCGCACCGTGCGCGCGCCAGCCGACCTGCCGCTCGGCGCCGTGACCGCGCTCGTCGGCGTGCCGTTCTTTCTGCTGCGATTGCGTCGGCTGGCGTCGTGACCAATGCGAGGAGCGAACCACCCGCCGCCGCCCTGTCATTCGACGACATTGTCGTGCAGTACGCCGGCCGCACCACCCGCGCGCTCGATGGCGTGTCGCTGACGGCACTCCCCGGTCGACTGACCGCCGTCGTGGGCCCGAATGGCAGTGGCAAGAGCACCCTCGTGCGGGCGCTGCTACGACTCACGCCGCGAGTGCGCGGCGGTATCGCCCTTGGTGCGGCGCCGGTCGAGACGATTGCACCACGGGCGTTTGCCAGGCAGGTCGCGGTCGTGCCGCAACGCGAGGAGCCCGCCGTTCCCATGCACGTGGATGATTTCGTCGCATTGGGTCGACACGCGCATCGCTCGGCGTTCGGCGCGCTCGGTGCCACAGATCGTCGGTGCATTGACGACGCGCTCGAGCGGGTTGAAATGAGCGACGCGTCAACGCGTCGCACGGATCAACTCTCGGGCGGCGAATGGCAGCGCGTTCGTATTGCCAGAGCGTTAGCCCAGGACACGTCGGTGCTGGTTCTGGATGAACCCACGTCGTTTCTGGATATCGCGCACGAGATGGCGGTTTTTGAGTTGCTTGACGCGCTCGCCCGCGAAGGACGAACGGTGTTGCTGGTCAGTCATCAACTCAATCTCGTGGCGCGCTTTGCGTCGCACATCGTGTTGTTGCATCACGGACTGGTGGCCGCTGCGGGATCGGCTAACGACGTGATGCGCGGCGAACTGCTGGAGCGAGTGTATGACTGGCCGCTGGTCATTACGCGAGATCCCGCCGTCGGCGCACCGTCGCTGCTGCCGCTGCGCAGTCGAGGTCCCCGACGCCCGGAGCGGGCACCGACGGACTAGGTTATCGACCGGTTAGTCCTTGGCCCAACCGCCGCTTCATACCCACTATCCCGACGATCGGGTCGTACTTTCTGGTGTTCAACACCATTCTGAACTTCGACAACCTGAACGCCGGGCGCGTGTTGCTGGCCAGGTAGGATTGAAACTTCCATGAACCTCGACGAACGCACCGGGCTGTTCCTGATCGCCGCAGCGTCGGTCACAAACACCGTCGCGATGTACATCGGTTGGCGCACGTACACGCGCCAGCGCCAGATGGCGTTTTGGCTTCTGTCGAGTGTTGCGATAGCCATGGGACTGGCGCTGTTGACCCTGCAGGGATCAGTGCCTGAGTTCGTGCCTGTCGTCGCGGGCAACATGAGTGTACTGCTCGGAATGTGGAGCCTGTACGTCGGCTTCGAACGGGCGGT
>JANLVM010000786.1:0-2675 GCA_031364015.1 Gemmatimonadaceae bacterium | reverse complement strand
GCCGGACTGTAGCGAAACGTGAAACCCAGCTTGGTCTTGAGCCCTTTGCTACGCGCCAGCGCGGCGGCGCGACGCGTTTCGCGGAAGTCGTAGGCGACGGGTTTCTCGCACAGCACATGCTTGCCCGCGTGGAGTGCCGCCATAGCCAAATCGAAGTGCGTTGCACTTGGCGTACAGACATCGATCAGCTGGATATCGTCGCGGGCGATCAGCGCTTCGTGCGACGAATACACGTTGGGAATGCCAAACTCTGCCGCGAACTCACGCGCGCGCTCGACCAGCGGATCGGCGATGGCCACCAGCTCGCATCGGGGGTCACGCAGGTACCCCGGCAAATGCGCAAATCGGGCCCAGGCACCGGCGCCCAACACCCCTACTCGAACTTTCTCGATGCGAATCATTCGGGCGGATCCTATTGAATGACCGGGCCGGTATTGCCCGGCAGCAAGAGCTGTCGGTGCGCCCAGATGGGGGCAATACCGTTGGTGAGCACGCGCTCGTGAAAGTCGCGGAGGTTGAAGGCCGCTCCCTGCTTCGCCTGTAGATCGCGGCGCAGCGTGAGCATGCCACGCTTCCCCAGAAAATACCCGCCATAGGTGGGGTCGTACGTGGCGCGCTCGGCTTCGCGACGCGCGGCGGGCTTGGCCACGTAGGCGTCGCGCTCGAAGCATGTCTGCGCCCGCTCCAGCGTCCACTCACGACGATGCACGTTGATCCCGGACAACAAACGGCAGATGCGCGTCAGGGCGTCGCTCAGTTGGGCCAGCTGATAGCGAGGGTCACCGTTGGAGTAACCCTGCTCCACCACCAGTTGTTCGGCGTAATGCGCCCAACCGTCTTGCCCGGACGACGGTTGCGGAAACGGATTGAGCCCGATCCAGATGCGCCGCACCTTGCCCGGTGTCTTGCGCATGAATTGCGAATGCAGCCAATGCCCCGGCATCGCTTCATGCGCAGACGTGATGGTGAGCGATGCATAGTTGAAGCGCTCCAACCAAGCTTCCTGCTGGGCGGCGGTTTGGTCAGCGCTCGCGTCGGTGATGTAGTAGTAGCTTTTCACCGGCGTGCGCTCGAGTGGCGGTGAGGCATGCATCGACGCAAATCCGAGATCGAAGGGCTGCGCGGCGGCCACGATAACGCGCTCGCCGGTGGGCACCGTCACCAGTCCCTTGGCGCGCACAAACATCGTCAACGAATCGACAATGGCCTGCGCGGCGACCGTAACCTCGCCGCGCTTGGGATGGTTGCGTCGCACCTCCTGCCACACGACCTGCGCGTCGCGTCCGGGTGCCAGGCGAGCGGCCGCAGCGCGAAAGTCGGCCTGCCCTTTGGCCAACTCGCGTTCGCCAATACGGAGCAAGGTGTCCAGCGGAAGATCAATGAGCTCCTCAGCGCGATAACGACGCGATACTACGTCACCACCAATGACGAAATCGCCAGTAGTGGTTGGAATCACGTCTCGCTCAAGCCACCCGACGTACGCATCGATGGGTGGGCGCGCCACGGCCAGCGCCCGCCGCAGCGAGTCCATCAACGGCGTCGCACGCTGCGCGGAAAATGCCAGCACGACATCGTTGGCCAACATGCCCGACACACCCTTCATCATCACCACGCCGCGCTCGGCAAACAGCCTCGGGGGATTCTTCACATTCGCACGCGCCGCTGCCAGCAACCCCGGCACGCCAGCCAGCTTTGAAATGATTCGGCGCATGCGTTCGGGAGCCGGCGCGTACTCCATCGTCATCAGATTGTGCACGCCATCCGAGAGCGCCGACGCGTACAGCATGGGATTGCGGCGCCAGTTCTGCAGGGTCTCCTGCTCCAGCAGCCATCCGTCAATCACGCCGTCAAGAATCTTCTGATCCACGCGCTCGTCGGGCGTCAGCTGAGTTGAACGAAATGCACGGAGTCGCGTACGATCGCGTTTGAGTTCCGTGATCTCGCGGGCGATCGCCGCGGCGGAAAAGTCATCGAGCGTGCCATCGAAATCGTGTATGCCGTTGCCGGCCGCGATCGACGGATGGCGACGCGCGAAATCGAGCAGGTATTGATCGACAAAGGCGGCGAACGTGCCGCTGCTCTGGCGTGTCGTCGACACGGAGCGCATGGGCGGCATCGCCGTCAATAGGACCACGGCGGCGCCGGCGGCCGACAGATTGCGAATGAGTGAAGTCATGATGGCGGAAGCTTCGACCCATTGCGAGGTCCGGCAACCACCACATACCGTCAAAGGGCCACGACATTCGACATCGCGGCCACGTCGTCTCCTTCTTCAACCCCGTTACTCGATGACCCGTCGAAACGCTCCAATCCTCTTGGCATTTTGCGCAGTCTTCGGTTCATGGTCGTGCCTGTCCCCGGCAAGGTTGTTGGGGCCAGCAACCCGCGCCGCCTCGCTGGAAGGGGACCGTCGACCTCACGGTCGACCGAGGACGGCCGCTCGCGTGAGGCCGACGTGTACGATGCGAACGGACGATTTATCGCGATAGCCGAATGGCCGAGAATCCTCGATCTGCTGTCGGGATACCCGGCCATTCGCGGAAGAGTGGTGCACGCGGTGGTGACTGATGCGTCGGACCTTGAGCGAATCGTGCGACTGCAATTTCGCTAGCGTGGCAACTACTTGCCCTTCGTCGCCTCCCAGAGCGTCGGATACTGCTTCTTCAGGGCGTCGA
>JANLVM010000752.1:0-3937 GCA_031364015.1 Gemmatimonadaceae bacterium | reverse complement strand
GCCGCTGCGCGCACCCGTGAAGACCGGCCTCATCGAACACACGCATCGAGACTTTGATCGGCTTCCCGGACTCATTGCCGACAGCGCGCCGGATGGCTGGGGTCGCACGATACAAGACCGCGCCTTCGCGCAACTCGGCGTTGGTCGCGAGCGCATCACGATCCTCGATCGGCTCGCCGCGCTCGGCGATGCGGGCATGGGCGCACTCACCTTTCGGCCAATCATTGCGTTGGGCGGTGATGCGGTCATCGACACCCCCGAGTGGCCACTCGATCTTGAACGTATCGCCGCGCAGGCCGTCCGCGTGTACAACGGGAGTGCCGAAACGCTGCTGCCAACCCTTCGACTCGGCGGTGGCTCCCCCGGTGGCGCGCGGCCGAAAGTCCTGGCCGGACTCGCCGAACGTGCATCAGGTCGCATCGATCTGATTGCGGGCGTCACGGCATCCATCGTTTCCGGGCGGACGCCCGCGCTGCCGTCCGACTACGTGCCGTATCTCATCAAGTTCGGTGCGGGTGACGACGTGCTCCGCTTCGACAAGGATGTTGGTGCCGTTGAGCAGGCCTACGCCGAGATGGCGCGCGCGGCGGGCATCGACATGCCCACCACGCGACTCCTCACCACGAGCGACGGCGAACGCCACTTCGCCATTCAACGATTCGACCGGTTCGGCCCCGGCGGCATCGGGCGACTGCACATGCACACGGTTGGGGGCTTGCTGCACGCCAGTTTCCGCGAGCCCAGTCTCGATTATCGGCAGATCCTGCAGCTTGGCGCGCGGCTCACCCGCGACGTGCGCACCCAAATCGAGATCCTGCGCCGCGCCGCGTTCAATGTGTTCACCCATAACCGTGACGATCACGCGCGCAACTTCGCGTTCCTGATGGACAGCACCGGGCGGTGGTGTTTCTCACCAGCGTACGACCTCACCTTCAGCGATGGGATCAACGGACACCACACCACCAGCGTGGCTGACGAGACGTATGCGCCAACGCGTGCGCACCTTGAGCAACTCGCGTCGGAGATCGACTTGCCGCGGAGTGATGCGCGCGTCGCGATTGATCAAGTGATTGACGCGGTTGGACAATGGCGTGCGGTGGCGACGTCGCAGGCGATTGCGCCGGGCGTGATTACGGAATTGGAGCGGGTGTTTCGAGAGCGGCGAGGCTGAGGGCGGGGACCGCTGACCCTACTCCCTTTCGACGTCCACACCCTTGCCCGCCCTGCCGCACTTGCCGTGATCGCCGTCATGTGTCACACTGTGTCACATGACTGCTCCACGCCGCATTTCGATTCGCGAGTTGCACGAACGTACCGGAACGCTGGTTCGCGAAGCGGCGGCGGCAGGATATGCGATTGTCGTCACCGACCGTGGTCGACCAGTGGCCACACTCGCACCGTATGTGGAACGCGACGCTCGTCGCACCTTTCGGGAACGCGTGCTGCTACCGGAGTTCGCTGCGTTCAAACGAAGAATCGTCGGTGATTCCTCCGTCGGCATCGCTGATCATCGTTCGCGATTCTAACGTGCGGCCCAACCCGTGTCGTTCCGGCAGCCTGACGCGGCGCGAAGCGACTGCTGTTGTTGCACAATTCGATGCAGATTGCGCTGCCGGAATCTGGACGTTCATTCCGGTGAATGCCGCAATCCTACAGCGCGTTTGCGAAGCGTTTGCGTCGCTCCCGGTGTCGACTGCGCTCCGTGCCGCTGATGCGATTCAGTGCGCCAGTGCCGCTGCATACGGTGTGGATCGCATCTATTCCAACGATCGGCATCTGCTCGACGCATCGTCCCATTTCAACTTGATCGGCGTCAACGTCACTGCGCCGTGAATGCGCCGCGCCGACGGCGCGCAGCATGAGGAAATCACCGTTCGGGAAGATGCTCAGACCTGATTCCACCACGCGCGATCATGGTTCCGCCGGAAAGATCAAATCCACCGCACGGCGAAACGACGGCGGATCGATGGACGGGAACCGAAAGAGCTCGGGTTCGACGAGCGCAAACTGCGCACGTACGTCCGCAGCGCTGATCAGTCCGCGCGCGAACATCGCCTGCACATCCGCCACGTCACGGGAATGTCCGCGCTCGATTTTGGCGAGTGCTTGAGCGACGAAGTCAAAGTGCCGAAAGGTGACGCGCCCGATTCGCGTCACGATGGGGCTGCGCTGCTCCCAGCCTGGCGGCACTGGGATGAAGAGATCGGGCGACGCCAATTCGACATTCAGGCGCAGTCGTTCCTTGAGCTCGGGAATCGCTCGCAGCATCGCGTCCGACTCCGGCCGCATCACGAGATCGATGTCAACCGTGCTCGATCGCCAGCCAACCAGCACGGCGCTCGTCCCGCCAACCAGAAAGACGTCCACATCGGCGGTCGCGTGTCGCGCGAGCGCAGTCATGAACGCTTCAATGCGCGAGCGGTCTGCTATCTCGCGCACTGCGCGGCTCGCTGAAAACTCACCAGACGCCGCACCAGGGCATTGTACCGACTGTGCGCCGCGTGGCCATCACGGGCCGACAACAGTGCGTACAACGCGAGCTCAGCATCGTCAATCGGCGCGATCACTGCATAGCCCAACGCGCGAAGGCTGGGAGCGGCCATGGAGACGAGCAGGGACTCGATCGTAACCATGCCGGCCGCCAAATCGGCAAGGCCTCGATCGATCAGCTCGGCGCCGGGTAGTTGGTTCGCGGTCATGGCATGAGTGTACGACGAAGCCGACCGGGCGACCAGCACTTCGTCTCCTTCGGTTGCGCGGTCATCTCCAATCCTCGGCGGCACTCGCCGATCTCCCAGCGCGTCCAGCTATACAATCCACGGGCCATCGTGGGTCGCGTCCTGTGCGATTAGCTACTATGATTTCCGTTGTTTACTGAGCGCCTCCCTCGCCCCGAAGGCCTGAGTACAACCCGCATGACCACTCCTCGTACTATGCCAATGCGCACTCGAATCGCCATCGCCGTTGCCCTCATCAGCGTCCTGCACCGCGACGCCACCGCGCAATCTCCCGACGTGCGCGCCGCTGTCATTGCGGTGGCCGACTCCGCACTCGCCGCCATCACGCGCGGCGATGTTGTCGCGCTCACGGACCTGATGGTGCCTGAGGCCGTGATGTTCCCGACATCCACCCGCGACGGCGTTACCACGTACCGTGTGCGCACGCGCGAAGGGCAACGGACCGCCTCCATGACCGGGATTGTCGAGCGCGGCTTCAAGCCCCACGCGTTGGTCAACGGCGGCGTCGCGATGGTCTGGATGCCCTACGACCTTTACGTCAACGGCGCCTGGTCACATTGCGGCGCCGACGTCTTTACGTTCGTGAAAAGCAATGGCACATGGCGCATCGCGTCGCTGGCGTGGAGCGCCGAGCAGCCGCCAGTGTGCGACAAGCATCCGGCGGGGCCGCCAGCGAAGCGGTGAACGGCTCGAGTCGCGCAATGAATAACATCCTTTCAGCGACAACCCGTTAGCGTCCTCATCGATCGTATCAATGATCGTGTCGGCACCAAGACCATTGTCCCGGAGATGCGCCAGTGATTCATCGATTCGTCGCACTAACCGTGGTCACGCTCACACTGGTAAGCTCGCCTGCCGCCGCCCAGCGGGGCAATCAGATGCCAAAGGCATCCACGGCACCATTCTCCGTCGTCGAAGCCAGCATCCCTGAGCTGCAGGCCGCACTCGCCGCGAAGCGCGTCACCTCACGGCAGCTCGTCGAGCAATACCTGGTGCGAATCGCCATGTACGACCGCCAGTTACGCGCCACGATCACGGTGAATCCGCGTGCGCTGGCCGACGCGGATATGCTCGACCGCGAGCGCGCTCAGGGTCGGCTGCGAGGGCCGCTGCACGGTATCCCGATCGCGCTCAAGGACAACATCCACACGATCGGGCTGCGAACGACTGGCGGTGCACTGGCCTTCGCTGATCTCGTC
>JANLVM010000739.1:0-1703 GCA_031364015.1 Gemmatimonadaceae bacterium | reverse complement strand
CCGTTGGCGCCGTATCGGGCGTTGCGGCAAGTTTGGGTATGTCGCACCCACACCCTACCCGCATGAGTCTGGCCGTCGTCGGCCTGAGCACCCTCCGGAGCACCCTCCGGAGCACCCTCCGGAGCACCCTCCTGAGCGCGTTGATGGTGTGGGCCGCCCTGTCCACGCCGATCCACGCACAGACGCCACCAACGGTCGACCCCTCGCGGATGCCGCCTCCCGGGTGGCCATCGTCGCCGCGCCAGTACGAGGCCGTGAAGGTGGCGACCGATCTCATGATCCCCACCCGTGACGGGAAACGGATGGCGACCGATGTGTACCGGCCGGGGCGCAATGGCATTCCCATCAGCGAGCCTCTGCCGGTGCTGTTGAATCGGACTCCGTACAACAAGACGTCGCTGGCCGAGCAGGCGGTGTTTTACGCGGAGCGCGGATACGTGGTGGCGCTGCAGGATACGCGAGGGCGATACAAGTCCGAGGGGGAGTTCTCCAAGGTGCAGCCGGCCGATGCCACTGACGGCTATGACGTCATCGAATGGCTTGCCAGGCAGCCTTACAGCAGTGGGACGGTTGGCATGTGGGGAACGTCATTCTCCGCGCACACCCAGGCGGGCGCGGCACAATACCACCCGCCATCGCTCAAGTCACTGCTCATCAACATGGGCGGGATGTCCAACGGGTGGGATCATGGCGTGCGTTTTCGGGGCACGTATGAAATGGGTCGACAACTCACCTGGGCGTGGAGTCAGTTGCTGGCCGATGCGCCGTCAGACGATGTCCGAGCGTTACTCACGAAGGAGAAAGTCGAAGACTGGTACGGCGTGCAGCCCATGCGACGCGGTCTGAATCCGTTGTCGGTTGCGCCACAGTATGAAGCGTGGTACTTCGACTTCTTCGAGCACGCGAACTATGACGCGTATTGGAAGGACCCCATGCTCGCGTGGGATGAGCACTATGCGGAAACGTCAGACATTCCCATGCTCCACGTTGGCGGCTGGTACGACATTTTTCTCGCGGGCACCTTCAAGAACTTTTCAGAGCTACGACGTCTCAAGAAATCTCCACAAGCGGTGCTGGTGGGGCCGTGGAAGCATGGAGGCAACAATCTCACCTACGCTGGCGATGTGGCGTTCGGCGACAGCGCCGCGATCATGGATTTTCTCACCGACTTCCATGTGCGATGGTTTGATCACCAGCTCAAGGGACGCGCCAATGGCGTGGAGAAGGATTCGCCGGTTCGCGTATTCGTCATGGGCACTGGCGACGGTCACAAGGATGCCAACGGTCGTCTGTTTCATGGAGGGTACTGGCGCGGCGCCGGGCAGTGGCCGCTCACCGGTACGCGCTTGGTGCCCTACTACTTTCACGCCGATGGCTCGCTGACGGCGACGAAACCCACGGTGGCCCGCGCCCAGACCACCTACACGTTCGATCCGCGTCACCCGGTGCCCACCATCGGCGGCGGATCATCGGCGCGCCTCAAAGATGGCGCCTACAATCAGCGCGAGGATCCGCGCTTTCCGCCCTCGCACGCTCCGTGGCTCCCGCTGCGATCACGTGCTGATGTGGTGGTATTCCAGACCGCACCGTTGACCGAAGATATGACCGTGATCGGCCCGATCAAAGTGGTGCTGCACGCGTCGGCCTCGACGGTCGATGCGGATTTCACCGCGAAGCTGATTGATGTCTATCCCTCCAGTCTT
>JANLVM010000730.1:0-3787 GCA_031364015.1 Gemmatimonadaceae bacterium | reverse complement strand
GGTAATATGTGTGGGAGACAATTGCGCGGTGGCGCTGGCAGCAGTCATCGATCCTGCAGCCAGCGCCACCGCAAGCACGAGCACCTTCATGCTCCGGTCACTCTGCGAGCCACACGCATTCGTAGTTTGGTGCGGTGCAGCCCATTGCGTGCCTCTTGTACTGGCACGTGCAACCATCGGCGCTGCACGCTGCGGCTGGCGTGGTAGCGACTCGGTTCGACGCGCTGGACGCGGATGGCGTAAGCAACATCGCGGCAGCAATCGGGGCCAAAAGAAATCTCCTAACCATCTTCTACCTCACTTGAACGGGCAATTGAGCGATCGCTCTAGCCCGCAAATCATGCAGGCCCGTAACGAGACGCTATCGGTACGTGCTTTCGTAACGGCTGCGCGCGCCATGGGGGCGTCGCCGTGGCGCGTGGTTCTGGCGCGTGTTGGCGTGCAACGCCGTGGGCGATGCGATTGGTGCCGAGCGGCGAGGGTAGGGCGATGTGGCTGCGGCTGCGGTGGTCGCGTGGGGCGCGCTGGGTTACTGCCTGGCTGGGGATCCCTACTTCACCGTGACCTGCTTCACCATTCCCTTCTCAGTGTGCATACGTCCATCGCGCGCTGGGATAAGGCAGGCAAGGATATATCGGCCCGGCTTCATACGCACTGTGAGAAACGCCTCCGTTTTCGGAGCGATGGTAGGGGTCTGGCCGAGTCCGATCATCCATGTTGGTATCATCCCCAGCGAATGATACTGATTCAGGAAATCACGCAGCGTGTGTTTCGCAGGGAGTTCGAATATGGCCATCGCGTGCAGGTCGTTTCCGTTGTTGACGAGATTGAAGGCTACAATGCCTGCAGGCAGCACGTCAGGTGATTCAAAAGCGTAGTCGGCCCCCAGCACCTGCACGTAGCTGACCGTGGTCGGCATGGTTGACGCGGGGCGGACCGTCGCCGACTTCACGGGCTGTTGGGTTCTGACCACACCCGCCGGTACGAGAATGGTGAGTAGCGCGGCTGTGCGCGCTAGCAGCACGAGTAGATGAGATCTCATTTGGAACCTCCAAAGTTCAGAAGACGCACGACGATCGTCTCCTTGAGACTGCCCTGCGCGATGGGACGCGTCAAGCGGTTCGCGGTCGCAGGTCGACGTTCATCCGGAATGTCCGCCGCTAGTACCCCCGTTCCCGATCGACCACCCATGTGGGAGTCTCCCCGCGTTCGATGGCGGCGAGGCATTCCAGAAATCCGACTACGGCGCCCTCTGTGGTAGTGAGCCCGGAGATATGCGGGGAGACCATCACGCGCGGATCTTCCCACAGTGGCGACGGGTCAGGAAGTGGTTCCACCTCGAACACGTCGAGCGCCGCGCCGCGCAGCCACCCCTTCTCAAGCGCTTCCGGTAAGGCCGATTCTTCCACCACGGCTCCGCGGCCGGCATTCAGCAAGACGGCGCCGCGACAGCGAGCCAGGAGATCGTGAGAGAATAGCCCGCGCGTGCCGTTGGTGAGCGGAACGGTAAGTACAATCCACTCCGCGTTAGCGACCAATGTCGGTAGCGCGTCGATGGTGGCGCGGTGCGTGAACACCGCGTCGTCACCGTACCCGGTGCGCGAAACTCCCGTCACGTGGCAGCCCAAGCCCAGGAAGAGTCGCGCCACGT
Organism: Gemmatimonadaceae bacterium; assembly: GCA_031364015.1. GTDB lineage: Bacteria > Gemmatimonadota > Gemmatimonadetes > Gemmatimonadales > Gemmatimonadaceae > Gemmatimonas. Next base: position 2,136 of record JANLVM010000730.1, on the reverse strand, counting down.
GTGTGCCGACGTCGCCAGTGCCCACGATGAGCACGCGAGATCCGTGCAACATGACCGTATCGCGAGGCGCCCAGTGACGTTGTCGTTGCGCGTCGTGCAGATCCAGCAACTGCTGGGTGAACGCCAGTGCGCGCGCGAGCGCCCATTCCGCGATACGCGGTCCAAACGACTCCGACGTACGCGTGAGCATGATGTCGCGCGGCAGCTCGTCGGGATACATCCACGAATCGACGCCCGCGCCGGTGCAGTGCACCCAGCGAACATTGCCCATGCTCGGCAGGGGCGGACGACGGAATCCGATGTAGCTGTCCGCCCACGCCATGTCGTCTGCTGTTAGGTCGGTGTAGCGATTGCCGCGGATCTCGAGGTCCGGTCTGGCCGCAGCCAGCAGGGCACAAAGCTCCACGTGCGCGTTCGCGCCGATAACGATTCGTTGGGGCATCCTTACGGGGTGATCGTGAGCGCTGATACCGTGATGATGCCGCCGGCGTCATTCTCCGGTGTGCCGTACTTGACGCGCGTCGGATATCCCAGCGTGGGATGATACGTCACATTGAGGAGCGCCGCTTGAGTCCTCTGCTCGGTATCGATGAAGTCGAACAGGCCTTCTATGGTGGGACGGTAGTTGAGTGGCACGGCCAAGCCCGACGATTCGACCACAATAGCCGTGACGACATTGTTCCGAACCGTCACGCGAAGCGCGACGCCAAAATTCGGCGCGCACTCGCAGGCGTGACTGCTCACGTAACTGTAATTCCTGGTACTGTTCGCTCGCCACAACTCTCGCTGTGTCGTGATGCCAACCGTGCCAGCGGCGCCCCGGTCCAGGCAGGCGCTCAGCGACAGGGAACCCGCGACGATCGCGATGACGGTGCGTTGGTACCACTGGCGCATTCTGCTGCTCGCCTAGCTGGAGTAGGTGAAGGTATTTGCGACGGCGACTGTTCCTAAGTGAACAGCCACCGTGCTCCTCACGTCACGACCGTAACCGCCGGCGATGGTGATGCCCACGGGGAGCCCAATCTCGCGACAGGCCTGCAGCACCATTGCATCGCGACGTCGCAGCCCTTCGAACGTCAGTTTGAGTCGCCCCAGCCGGTCGTCTTCGTGCGGATCTGCACCGGCAAGATACACAACCAGATCTGCCCGTGCGGCGTGCAGGACACGTGGCAACTGCGCTGCGAGAATTCCCAAATACACGTCATCGCCGGTCCCGTCGTCCAGCGCGACGTCGAGTGTTCCCGCAACTTTGTGAAAGGGAAAGTTCCTGGCGCCGTGCATGCTGAAGGTGTACACGCTTGAATCGCCAGCAAAGCAGGCATGCGTCCCGTTTCCCTGATGCACATCGAGATCGATAATAACGGCCCGTCGAATGCATTTGAGGTGCTGCAGGCGACGTATTGCGACGGCGACATCGTTAAAGGTGCAGAACCCCTCGCCCGAAGCGGGAAACGCATGATGCGTCCCGCCGGCCAGATTCATGGCGATCCCATGCTCGAGTGCTGCCTCGGTGGCTTCAACGGTTCCGCGCACCACGCGCCAGGCGCGCTCCACAAACTCTGGTGACCACGGAAGGCCGATCCGTCGCTGGGCTGCCGCTGGTAGTGTGCCATTGGTGACGTCGTCGACATAAGCTGGCGAATGTACTCGCAGCAAATCCTCGCGCAGCACGCGCGACGGATTGTGCATTCGGTCGGGCGTGACCAGCCCGGCGGCGAGCACGCCTTCGCGCAGGAGCGCGTACTTATTCATCGGAAATCGATGACCGCCCGGGAGCGGGATCGCGTAGGCCGCAGAGGACCAACAGTGCAGTGGCACGTCGAACCGATAGGAGACGGATGGCGCTGAGCTAGACTGTCTAGCTAAGCTAAGCTAAGCTCAATACTGTTCAGTTATGTGGTTTTTGACTGTACCACGCAGGGGTATGACGACAGCGCTGGACGATGTGAATGCGGGAGGTCTGTCGCTTGGTGCGGAGTCGCCGCCACCACCGGGTGTCTCCTGGAATGGAGGTAGGAGTTGAACGTCATCCGGGTTGCAGGAGACAGGAACTGATCCAGAAAAAAGGGGCGAAGGGGTGCCATCCGACTTTGCGTCCTAAAAGTCGAATGGCACCCCTGTTCCCCTACACGCCTG
>JANLVM010000717.1:0-3206 GCA_031364015.1 Gemmatimonadaceae bacterium | reverse complement strand
GATGCTCCCGGTGGCCGAGTTAAGCCCACCCAGACCGGGGAGGTCTATGTCGCGCGTTTTCGTCGCCGAGGAACTACGGCTCCGGCGCAAATGGTGGTGAAGGTGCTTTCGCCCGAGCTCGCACAGGGGTCCGAACGGGCTGTCCCCCCCCCAGCAAATTCCTGCCATCAAAGCAAAATCGTCCTCGCAACAAGTTGCGAGCATTTCAGTCCGTGAAATTATTGATGCTGTTAGAGTGGCGCCGCCGCTGCAGCAAGCCAGCGCCGCAAATCCGTATGTCGGCGTGCAAGTGGAGTGGGTAGGCTACCTGAAAAGCGCGGAACAAGAGCTTGAGAACCCGAACCGTGCATCCCAAACCTGCCATCCCTGCCGCTTGCGACCGACTACGCCAACGCGCGCGGCTTCGCCAGCGCACATGATCTCGCGCTGTTCGGCGCCTTCCATCTGAAGGACACCTCCGCGATGATGCGGTCCTTCTTGGCGATCGTCGCTTCGAGCGCCGCAATCCGGGCCCGATCCGCACTGGCGGTCTGCGATTCGCCCCGCAGCGTCCGCCCGTCTTACAACGCGACCGTCAGATGCTCGAGCGCTTGTTTCTGCCACAGATAGAACAGCCCCGGGGCGATCTGATACTCGTCACACAGATCCGAGACGGGCACCTTGTCGCCCAGATGCCGACGCAAAATCGTGGCCTTTTGCTCGGGCGTAAACATGCGACGCGAGCGCTGCACCGCAGCCTTCGAGGGACTCATGACAACCTCCGATGCTCCATAGTGTGGAGCGGGTGGTGTCACATTTCAACTGGAGCAGGACAGGACAATGCGGTGGCCGAAAGTTTCTTCGCGACGCTCGAGCATGAACTGCTGGCAGGGACCGTGTTTCATTCACATCGGGAAGCGAACGCAGCGATCTACGAGTTCATCGAGCACTGGTACAATCCCGAACGACAGCATTCCACGTTACAGTACATGCGTCCCCGGCAGTACGAACGGCAGCTCCGTCAGATGGCGCGAGCAGCGTAAACCACCTGTCCGTTAAATCGGGTCAACTCCAGATGGGCAAGGCTGCCCAGCGGTGCGGCATGGCCCGCAGCTATGGGCAATGAGCTACGGAAAAACCAGTTGACAATCGCACGGACTCGCACCATACTACGGAAACTTCCGTAACCGCCCCTCTCATGGCCGATCCCATTCACTTTCCCCCTCGCGAACTCGCCGTCATGAGCGTCCTCTGGAAGCTCGGTTCGGCCACGGTCACGCAGGTCAAGGACGAGCTCGACGAGCCACTGGCCTATACGACTGTCCTTTCGGCGCTCCAGACCCTTGAGGAGAAGGGATACGTCCGACACGAGGCCGAGGGGCGTGCATATCGCTACTTCGCCGCCGTCGAAGCCGAACACGCCGGTGACAGTGCTCTCGCGCGAATTCGTGATGCGATTTTCCAAGGCTCCTCCGCGCGACTGTTCGCGCAGCTGGTGAACGACGACGGCTTGAGCCGCGCAGAGCTCGAGCGCATGCGAAGTTTGTTGGCCGCACGACTCCTCGAGGCGGACTCGGAGGAGCGCTCATGAGCGATCTCGTGGCGCTGGGCGCTGAGTTCTCGCGCAGTACGGTCACCTGGATATTCTTTTCGTTGCTGCTTGGCTGCCTGGTGCTCCTCGCAGCACACGCCGCGCACGATGCGCAGCGTGCCGCGAATCGCGCGGTACGATGGATATGGTTTAGCGCCATTGGCGTCATTGTCGCGCTGAGTCTCGCGGCGCCATTTCGTCAGTTGGCGACACAAATGCGAATCGCGCGTCCAGAGCGTTCACGTGTGACCAGTCTATCTCTACCACGCGTGGAGACGAACGGCCCGGCGCTCGCGTGGTGGTCGCGATCACGTAACGCGATGCGTATCCCGGTTGAAGCCACGATACAGGGAGTGCAGTCGACCCTGGCGAGTGTCCCAGCGCCGGTGCAACGTGCGTTGGCTGTATCCTGGCTGCTGGCGACAATCGCGACGCTCGGCGTATTCGCCGTCAGCTATCGCCGCATCCGTCGTCAGATGAGCCGGTGGCCCAAGCAGCGCGTCGGAAGTGTTGTTGCACGCATCGCACCGGCTGCCGGTCCGGCCGTCGTCGGACTCGTGCCCGCGCAGATCATCCTGCCCGCGTGGCTCCTCGACTGCCCGGCCGAGGATCAGCGCCTGGTGGTGATGCATGAATCGGAGCATGTGCGCGCGGGCGATCCGTGGTTGTTGGTCATCGCCTGCGGCGCGGTTGCCTGTATGCCGTGGCATCCGGCACTGTGGTTTGCGCTGGGTCGATTGCGCCTCGCGATTGAGCTCGATTGTGATCGGCGCGTACTGCGTCGAGGAATACCCGCGGTCGCCTATGGATCACTGCTTATCGATCTCTCGGTGATGCGTTCGGCTCTCCCGTCGGCCATGCCGGCATTCTCCTGTAACGGTTCGTATCTCGAACGGAGGTTGGTTGCCATGACGTCTCGTCCTTCACGCTTTGCATTCGCGCGTCGCATCGGCAGTGGTTTGGTCGCTACGGTGGCGCTGATCACGGCCTGTGAATCGCAGTTGCCAACCTCAGCTCAAGTCGAGCGGATGGATGCCGCGAGCGCAGAGCGCGCGATGATTGGCACTGGCTCGGTGCGTTACGTGGTCGACGGCAAGCCAGTGTCAGAAGCGGTGGCAAAGGCGATCAGTGCAGAGCAAATCACCCGTGTCGCCGTCACCAAGCAGCGCGACGCATTGAGCGAAATTCGCATTACCACCAAGGATGCACCGCCGGTGGTGAAGCTGGCGTCGGAACCGGCACCACGCCCCCGCCTGTTCGACGGTCTGCTCATTATCGATGGCGTAGTCACGGAGTCGGCGGCGATGAATCGCCTCGACCAAGACCGCATCGCTTCAATCGAGGTTGTCAAGGGAGCCGCAGCGGCAAAGGCCTACAGCGATCCCCGCGCGATGAACGGCGTTATTATAGTGACAACGAAGCCGAAACCGTAGCTCGTTTTTCACGTGCGGGGTTGAACGCACCTCGCGCCGTGTGGCACCGTGCGGTAACGTCGGAGGGTCGCGTTCACCACGAACTCGACCCTCCGCTCTTTACTCGCCCCGTCGCCGCACATGGACAAACGCTCCCTTCCCTCTCGCCACACCACCGTCGGCCCCGAACGCGCTCCACACCGCTCGTTTTACTACGCGATGGG
>JANLVM010000665.1:0-2879 GCA_031364015.1 Gemmatimonadaceae bacterium | reverse complement strand
CTTAGATCTGGATCACGCGCCATAAGCAATAGGATCCGTCAGGCGAATGCCTGCCGGTAATCCAGCGGCGGTCCGAGCCATACGACCTCACGCGGGGGTGAGCCGCCAATCTAACACGTTTTTCTAAACTGAACTGTATTGGGCCTTGGTGGACTAAACGCTGAACGGCCGCGCGAGCGGCCGTTCAGGTATTCATGGGCGTGTCGCCTGCGCGCTACTTCGCGGGCGGCGTGCGCCGCTGGCTGTTCACGCTGTACAAGAATGCGGTGTACTGCATCTCTTCCCACGTCTGGTCGCCCCACTTCACATCTTTGGTGGCGTCAAGTTTGCTCCTGTTCGACGCGGAATTGTCGTACCAGGCCATGGACTTGAGCTTGGCACCGGCGGGCACCTCAAGCGGCGTGGCGAAAAAGTAGTAGGTCTGCCAATTGAAGTCGTACCGCGGCACATCGAGCACCACGTCGGACGTCCCGTCGGGCCTCTCGAGTACGTACTTCCAGCGCGTGCCGCGCAAATGCGTGTGCGGCAGCAATCCCCAGATACGAATGTTTTGCGTGGGCTCCAGTTCGGCGTTCACGGCAATGTCCTTCGCGCCCGCCGGAAGCTTCAACGCGGTGTTCATGAACGCCGCCATGCGGATCTCTTCATCCGGCGCGGCCGACGCGAACTTGAAGCCGACACTGGTACGGTCGTGCATTTCATGACCACGCGCGGTGTAGTGCATCTGGAACGTCAGCACGGTGCCGGCGCGAATCTTGAGCGCCGTGCCGATCGGGAACGTCATCACGTTGGTCCCCGGGGCCGTTCCGCCAATCAGCGTGCCCAGCTGACGTGGCGGTGGATGAAGGGTATCGACACGCGCTGGCGGCTCCTCGGTTCCTTCGTACTCCCTCTTGCGCACAAACAGCGGCGTTGGACGCGGCGCCGGTGGTGTCCCTGCGGCACGCGCGGCCGCAGCGGCGACCGCCGCCGCCTCAGCGACGCCCGGAGCAGGTGGCACCTTGGCATACACGAGCACGTGGTGCACCACTTCGCGCGCGCCCGGCATGAACTCGATGGCCTGCACCCACTTGTCTTCGGTAAAGTTGGTGGGAATCTCGAAATACTGATATTCCACGGTACCTGCGGCCGGCACGGTGAAGTTCTCGGCCATCGTCACCACAGCATCCGGTGTGCCAACCTCCCAACTGGTCGCGTACACGGGCAACGCCGGAAGCGCTTTCACGTCGCCCTGCTTCGCGCCCGCGTCGATCCAGCGCAGAATCGTCTGCTTCTCGACCTCAGACAAACGACGATCGTTGAGAAACGTGCCCTTCGGCCCGTCCGCGTGCCACGGCGGCATGTACCCCGTTTTCACGGCGTTGCGCATTTCGCCAACGTTCGCCTTGGCGCTGTCGTAGTCGAGTAGCGAAAACGGACCCAGTCCACCCGGACGGTGACAGGTCGTGCAATTCCGGTACAGAATGGGGGCCACGTCTTTGGTGAACACGGGCGCGACGTCCTGAGCCACCAAGGGTTCGCTCTGCCGCGTGACGACAACGGCGAGCAGCGCGACCGCCGCGATGCCGATCAGCTGCAGGATGCGAGTTCGGCCGGACCGCGCGGGCGACGGCCGATGTCGCGGGGTTCTCTGTACCAGCATACGGGGACGGTCTCCCATGTAGAGGGTCGAACGGGCGTGATGGGTGCGCGAGGTGCGCGCTATGCGTGAAATGTGTCATCTGCTTGTTCGGCACGCCAGCACGCCCGCCCGCCCGCATCCATCATAGCCAGCCCGCAACAAACACTCGGTATCAGTAGCGCCGCGCGCGCCAACCGCGCAGACTTGGCACCAAATCATGCCAACCAACCTCAGCAATTATCACGTGTCGTCTATTGTCTCACACCGTCGTGCCGGGCTGTTCGGCGCCATCCTGATCGGCGCCTTGGCGCAGAGCGCCTGGGCCCAGACCCCGGTCAAACTCGATGCGGCCGTCGCCGATTCATTCGCGCGCGCCGCGCGCGCTCGTCCGCGCCCGGTCGCTCGTGCCCAGCGCATCACCACGCCGCCCCTGCTCGACGGACGACTTGATGAGGAGATGTGGAGGTCTGGCACGCCGGTGAGCGACTTCGTGCAGCGCGAACTCAACGAAGGGGTCCCGGCGTCGGAGCGCACCGAAGTTCGCCTGGCCACGGATGGTGTGTACCTGTACGTCGGGGCGCGGATGTTCGATCGCGAGCCACAGTTGATTGTGCCCGGTGAGAAAATCCGCGATGTGCAACTCGCGAACAGTGATCACATCGCCTTCATCCTTGATACCTATCACGACCGTCAGAATGGCTTTGTGTTTGCCACGACACCCGCCGGCATCGAGTATGACGGACAAGTGATTCGCGAGGGTGAAGGGGGCGGGGCATCGGTTGGCGGGCAGAACCGCATGCAAGGCGGCGCCATGGGCGGCTTCAACGTCAATTGGGACGCGAGTTGGTCGGTCGCCACGCACATCGACTCGCTTGGCTGGACGGCGGAGTTTCGCATCCCGTATTCGACGCTGCGTTATCAATCCGGCAGCGCCGAACAAACATGGGGCCTGAATGTGGCTCGCTTGATTCGTCGCAAGAACGAAGAGCTGTATTGGGCCTTCATTCCGCGACAGTTCAACCTGTACCGCCTTTCGGTGGCGGGAGAGCTCGCTGGCCTCACGGTGCCTACGCGGCGCATTCAAACCGTGACGCCGTATGTGCTGTCCGCCGCGCAACGCCGGTGGCCCAACCAGATCGCCACCACGAATTACCCCACGGAAGTCGGCGGCGAGATCAAGTACGGCGTTACGCCTGCGCTTACGCTCGACCTCACCTACAACACCGACTTCGCGCAAGTCGAAGTGGATGACCAACGC
>JANLVM010000628.1:0-2224 GCA_031364015.1 Gemmatimonadaceae bacterium | reverse complement strand
GTACGAACGCAGCACCATCCGGGATGAGCCCCAGTACATCGCGACGTTCATCACGGCCGAAAGCCCAAACGCCATGACAGCGCCGGTGCTGCCGCCCAGCAGCTGACCAATAGCGACGACGAGGCTGGTAAGGCCCGCCATCAGCACAAAGACCTTGATGTTATTCATTGTTGTTCGCCTCCGACGCGTCCATGCACGGACGCTGACGAATAAGATGGTTTGGTACGTGCGTGTGTCCACGAACGACCCCGCAGCAGTCAGTCTGCCGCGGGGTCGTTCGTTTTCATGTAAATCTTCATGTAAATCGCGATGGCCTCAGAGCTGCGCAGCTTCCGAACCCCCTCCACGAAATCCGCAGGACGTTCCACCACGCCCTGGCGCGCGAGCTCCTCGGCCACCGCGATCAAGTGCCGTGGCCATACATACCTCGCGAACCGGAAGAAGTTCCGCCGGGCGTTCGGGACCTCCGCGAGAAACTGGGACAGGCGCCGCCCGCCTTTCGCCGTATTGCAGCTCCCGCAGGCGGTCACTACGTTGCCAGCAGACCCGTCGCCGCCGCGCATCTTCGCCTGGACGTGGTCGACGCTCAGTTCGTCCGATTCGAACACTTCGCCGCAATACACGCAGCGGAATCCGTCGCGGGCGAAGATCGCCGAGCGATTCACGTGCGATGCACCTGGCCACTCCTTCTCCGTATGGTGGACGTTCCTGATCGTGCCCGTCGCATGTTATTCGACAAGGTGACGCGATTCTTCGAAACCGAAGAAAGCGCGACCGCCTCGCATGACGTCCCTCCCCGACTCACGCCCCAAGCCCTCGAGAGCCTCCGTATGTCACGTTCCCGTGAACGAATTCTGACCAACCTGGAAGAGATGTACCGCGAAGCATTTGAGCGCGCCAAGCTGTCGGAAGACCCTGGGCAGATGACGTCGCTCGACTTCGCCTATCGGCGAGAGCAACTGTACTTTGAAATCTTGCTCGACGTGCGGGACGCGATGGAAAAGCGCTAAGCCACATCGGGCGCGAGGTCGGCCGTTTGTCGTAGCCGGGTCACTTCAGCCTCGCGAAGCGCGCGCTGTACGATGCGCGTGAGCAATATGCCCAGCACGACGGTAATGATGCTGCCCAATGTCAGCACTACCGGCGACACGGCCGACGATCCGTCTGGGTGTGGCCCGACCGCCGACGCACTACCGAATGCGGCGTACGTGACCACGATCGGTGCGAGCCCCAACGTGCCAACCACAAAATCACGCAACCGGACACGCGTAACGCCCAGCGCATAGTTCGACAGCACGAAGGGAATCACCGGCGAGAGTCGCAGCAGGAAGACCAATCGCAAGCCGTCCTCTCCGATAGCGCGATCGATCGCGGCTAACGTCGGATTCGCCGCTACTCGGCGCTCGACCACCGAGCGCGCGAGGTAGCGGGCGATCAGAAAAGCCGCTGCGCCGCCAGTCAAGGCTCCCGTCATTACAAGCATCGATCCCTTCACGACGCCGAACACCGCGCCGCCCGCGATGATGAGCAGGAACGCGGGCAACATCAGCACCACGACGGCGATATATCCGATGACAAAGACGACCGGAGCCCACACGCCCAGCGTGTGGACCCAGTCGGAGAAGTCGGGCAGCCAGGGCGCCAGGAATCGCCCCAATAACAAGGCGAACACGATCGGAATCGCGATGCCGACCGCTCCGACGATGGTACGGAAATCGATACGCATTCTACAAGGTAGCGGGTGGGGCCGATCGACGACGCCGCTCCGTGCAGGTCTGGCGCACCGCATGCGTCGAGCGCATGGTTGCGTATGAAAATAATCGTGGCCGCGGTGCTGTCAGCAATAGTCCTCGGCGCCGCCAACGGATGCGCGCGCCCGGAGCGCACACCGATCACGCTGGCGGTCGTCAATGCGCGCGTCTGGACCGGTGATTCCATTCTACCATGGGCCGAGGCGATCGCGGTCGCCGACAGTCAGATCGTGGCGATCGGGACGTCGACCGAAATTCGCGAACGGCTCACCGCTGCCGCGCGCGTCGTCGATGCCAAGGGGGCGATGATCACCCCCGGATTCATCGATGGTCATGAGCACTTTAGCGACGGCGGTTTTGCGCTCGCGTCCGTGCAACTGCGAGATGCGAAGACCCGTGAGCAGTTCATTCAACGCATCGCCGCGTTTGCGAAGACCCTGCCCAAGGGCACCTGGATTCGCAATGGCGATTGG